>CAZCJA010000133.1:0-1588 GCA_964499015.1 uncultured Elusimicrobia bacterium | reverse complement strand
GGAATTCAAACTCCGATTCCAAATCGTTCTTTTCCGTGGTCGTGGAATTGCGGGGAACATCATCGTTAAAATCCGCGACGACCGTGTCGTAAAACGCGCGCTGCGAGGCGCGGAAGCGGAAACGTTCGCCTATCGAGAATGATTCCTGCAGAACAGCTTGATACCGATTTTTGGTGAATTCGTGCGGCTTGTCGATCCGGTAGGCGGCCTGATTGCTCAGCGTGCCGTGAATTTGCAAATTCCGTTTTGCGGGCGGCTCCGTGCGCTTTACCGCCACCGGCTTGGCGCGGGCGGGAACCTTAAGCGGTTTCTTTTCAACGACAACGGGCTTGGCTTTTCTGGGTTTCTGTTTCACCTTTCCAAGAGTTTGCGGACGGCTTGCTTTTGCCGACGGCGCGGCCGGCTGCTTCACCACAGGCGCGGGGGCCGACATTGGCTTTAAAATGGGAAATTGCCGTGTAATCACCCGGCGGGCGCGATCGCACTCATCGCGCACGTCGTTTAGTTCCTTGTTTAGTTTGCGCAAGGCCTTGTTCACGCCGCGGCGCCGGTCGGCGTCTTTGTTGAGCGAGTCCAAACTCCGCGCGACGCGGTTTTTCTCCACGTTAAAATCCGCGCGCAGCATTTTCTCTTCCTGGCGGCAGACGCGGTTTACGTTATCGATGGCGTCGTCGACTGATTCCGATTCTTCGACCAAAAGTTCAATGAAATCATCATCGAAATGAAGTTCTTGAGCCATGGCCGGCGCAGTCAAAAGAAGAAAAACAAAAGCGGCCAGGCCGCATTTGAATAGAAAACGTGACATAGTTTGAGTCTATATGGGGAATGACATCCGTCAACGGACGGATTTTTTTATTTGAAAGTCATGGCATCTCTAAAGCGATCCTCTAAACTTTAAGCATGCCTTTGAGGAAAAACGTAACCCTGGCGATTAATGCGTGGAAAAAGGCGCTTGGCGCGGAACACGTCAACGCGGACAAAGTTCGAATTAACGATTATTGCCGCGACGTCACGCCGGTTGAACCAAAGGCGTCCGCCGTTCTAACCCCTGTCTCGGCGGAACATGTGCAGAAAATCGTCAAAATCGCTTCAAAATTCGGGGTACCGCTTCATCCCATCAGCTGCGGTTACAACTGGGGATACGGCGCCACGTGTCCCATTCGCGACGGCCACGTCGTTGTCGACCTGCGCCGCTTAAATAAGATTGAAGAAATAAACGACGACCTCGCCTATGCCGTCATCGGGCCGGGCGTGACCCAGGCTCAGCTCGCCGCGCATCTAAAAAAAGAACATCAGAACCTCATGCTCGATGTAACGGCCGGGCCGCCTGAAGCCAGCGTGATAGGAAATATCTTGGAGAGGGGAATCGGTTACGGGCGTTATGCCGATCATTTTGGGTCCAGCTGCGCGATGCATGTGGTCCTCCCGGACGGCAAACTTCTTAAAACGGGATTCGATCATTTCCCTGGGGGCACGGCTCAGCACGTTTCAAAGGGGGGACTGGGGCCTTTGTTGGACGGCTTATTCACCCAATCGAACTTCGGCATCGTCACGCGCATGGGCATCTGGCTGATGCCGCGGCCGCCGG
>CAZCJA010000132.1:0-1728 GCA_964499015.1 uncultured Elusimicrobia bacterium | reverse complement strand
GCCATACAATCAAGGATGACCACGAAATCGTCGATCTGCCGCAAGAAGAACAGGACGCGTTGCGATTAGCCACCCCCTATTACAACACCAACCAGGCGTTGTTCCATTTGCCGCGCGTGCTCAAGAAAATGGGCCTGTGGGAAGGCGAGCTAAATGACGACCCGGCGGCGTCGCTGGCCAAGGCGCGCGCGCTTCCGTTTAAAGAACGGTTGGCAATTATTTTGGCGTTGATGGAGGAGTCCAACGTCAAGCCGTCAATCGACAGCGGGACGATCGCGGAAGGAAGTTCTGAAAAATACAAGCATCCCGGCTGGAAATTGGGCGACGCCATGAACTTTTTGGACAGTTGGTTTACCATCATCGACCGCGACGCCGTGGACACAGACGCCGGGTATATGGCGCTTAAGAACATCGAAGATCCGCACAACGCTTCGTTTTTGAACGGCATGGCGCATAAAATTCGCGGACTGGTCGGCCAGGCGGAACCCGCGTTCCGCCAGCTGCCCGCCCATTTCACCAACGTCACCGCGGTGATGTCGACGTTCATCGCCGGAAGTCTCATCCGCAAACGTCCGTATTGGTCGCCAAATTTGTGGCATATCCAGATGCAGCAAGGCGAAAAGCCCGAGCCGCACGCGATTCTGCAGGTGACGCTGAGCCGTGAGAGGATCATTCAGCATATTCAATCGGACGAAATGATTTCGACGTACGACAAATTTGTCGATCCAGGCCGGAAATTAACAAAGAACCAAGAAGGGCGCGCGATCAATCTGCTTGTGCGCAATCTTGTCGATGAGGTGTACCGCAACGGCTGGCAAATTGTCGTGCAGGACCAGGGCACGCCGTATAAAGGGATCCATGCGGACAAGGACAAGGTGATGTTCTATATCGCACCGGCCACCGTGGAAGCGGCCAAGGCCGAGTCCATTGTGAACATGCTGCAGGCGGACTACCGCGCGGAGATCCACCGGCTCCCGCCGCGCGAACAGTACATGGCGTTTTTTCTGCCGCTCCTGGCCGATCCGTCGTTGCTCGCCGTTCTACTGATCGCCGCTGCTGCCGGTATTTATTTTGCCTGGAAATATATGAAGCGCCCAAAAGTGTCCTTTAACGATTTGGGCGGTCGGAGCGCGCTGGATTTGCTGTCGGCCACGCCGGTCTATAAGCGCTCCTTTAATGCGCTGCATCATCCGGTGCTCAACAGCGCGATCGAACAAATTTTGACGGAAGCGCGCGTGACAAGACGGGCGTTGACTGAATTGGCCGGCCTCGTTGGCCGCAACAACGCGCTCGGCTTGCCTGTTTTTAATCTTAAATACGATCAATTAATTGTTCGGCAACAGGCCAAGACACTGGCGTTCTTCGCCAACGAAGCGGGTTTGAGCAAATCGCTCAACGAAGAATATTTCATGGCGCTGATTCAAAACGCCTCGCGCCGCGCGGCGGCCGCGCCGGCCCGAAACACGGAAGCGGCGCCGGAAGGCGTCGACGTTTACGCGCATTACAGCTTGGCCGATTTACGCTACGAAGCGAACGCGCACGGGGCGCGCCCTGGTTTGGAAGATTTGGCCAAGTCATTGAAGCTGCCGCTAAAAGGTCGATTGGGCGGTGTTATTTTGACCGTGGGCAAGAACCCTGATCTTAACAGCATCGAGTGGCTGCGCAAAGAATTGCTGGGAGCGAATCTTGGCGTGCAACAGAGCGAATTGGCGTGGATTATGATGGACC
>CAZCJA010000131.1:0-2019 GCA_964499015.1 uncultured Elusimicrobia bacterium | reverse complement strand
CCGAAGTCGTCGATCGAAAGGCGAACGCCCATGGCTTTAAGTTCATGGGGAAGACTGGCGGCCGCGCCGGTGTGTTCCATAACGACGCTTTCCGTTAGTTCCAGCTCCAAATTGCTCGCCGGCAACCCCGTCTCGCGCAGTACGTCCGAAACGATTTCGAGTAAATTCTTTTGTTTCAACTGCACCGCGGAGAGGTTGACCGCCACTTTGAGATGGTTGTAGCCGGCTTGGTGCCATGCTTTGTTCTGCTGGCACGCGGTGCGCAGCACCCATTCTCCGATGGGTACGATAAGTCCCGTGTCTTCCGCCCAGTGAATAAAGTTTTTGGGGTAAATCAGGCCTTTCTCCGGATGGTTCCAGCGCACCAGAGCTTCCATACCCACGATCCGGCCGGTTTCAATGTTGATTTGCGGCTGGTAGTGAACAATAAACTCTTCCCGTTCCAGCGCGCGGCGCATACTGTTTTCAACCGCCAGTTGTTCGCCCGCTTCCCTGCTCATGTCGTGGTTAAAAATTTGGAAAAGGTTGCGGCCTTGTTTTTTCGCGCGGTACATCGCGGTATCGGCGTTCTTTAAAAGGGATTGGGCGTCGAGCGCGTCGTTGGGGAAGATGCTGATGCCGACGCTGGCCGTGATGTAAAGTTCGTGGCCGTCGAAATGAAACGCCGGCTTCAAGGATGACAGGATCTTTTCGGTAATCTTGACGATGTTCTCGGTGTCGACAATATTGGGCAGAAGAATCATGAATTCATCGCCGCCCAGCCGCGCAATGGTGTCGCCGTCGCGCAGGCACGCTTCCATGCGGCGCGCCACGCCCTGTAGCAGGCGGTCGCCGATGTCGTGGCCCAATGTGTCGTTAATCACTTTCACGCGGTCCAGGTCGATAAACAACACGGCCAGGATACTGCTGTTGTGGTTGGCGCTGGAAATCGCTTCTTTCAAACGGTTCCGAAACAACGCGCGATTGGGCAAATTGGTGAGGGCATCAAAATAGGCCATGTGGCGGATGGTGTCTTCGGCTTGTTTCTGGCGTGTAATGTCAACAAACACGCCCATGTAGTTGGTGAGTTCGCCGTCTTTATTTTTTACGGCGCTAATCGTGAGCCATTCCACGTACTCTTTGCCGTTTTTCTTGCGGTTCCAAATCTCGCCCTGCCAGTAACCGTTCTTCTTAATGGAGGACCACATTTTTTTGTAGAAAGATTCGGGATGGCGGCCGGATTGGAGGATACGGGGGTTTTTGCCGATGACGTCTTTAGCGGAATAACCGGTGGCGTTGGTGAAAGAAGAGTTCACCGCCACAATCTTGGCGCTGTGATCGGTTAGCACTATCCCTTCGAGCATGCTGTCGATTACTTGCCGGGTCGAAAGGGTCATACGTTCAGGCGACTGCTTCATGTGAAAAAGTCTCCCTGGATGTAGATGACGACGGAAAACATTTTAGCATGGAGGTCCCAATGCCGATAGTGATTTTATTTCTAACGCTTTTCATGACCGCTTGCGGAAGTTCTCGTCGGGCGCCGGAGGAAACCGCAAAGCCGGATAATGCGGCCACCCGGTATGCCGAGGGGCTGCATCAGGGGGTAAATCGCGCCGAACAGGCGGCAGACGTGGCCAACCAACGGATCGCGGAATTCAATAAAAACGTCCAGCAGGCGGCCGAGCCGGAGTGAAACAGTTGAGAATCATTCAATTTACAGACCTGCATCTCTTCCGGAGTACCTCCAGCCGGCTGCTGAATATTAATACCCATGCCTCCTTTCAGGCCGTTCTAAAACAGGCCAAAAAAGACGGTTGGCCGCCGGATCTGGTTTTGCTGACGGGAGACCTATCTCAGGATGGCAGCCCCCAGTCGTACCGGCGTTTGGCTGGGATTCTAGGGAAACTAAGGGTCCCGGTGTATGCCTTACCGGGCAATCATGACCTCCCCGCCGTTATGGCCCGGCATCTCCGTGCTCCGAATGTAATGGTGACCCGCCAAGTTATTATCGGCCGGTGGAACTTGATTTTGCTGGATTCC
>CAZCJA010000130.1:0-2039 GCA_964499015.1 uncultured Elusimicrobia bacterium | reverse complement strand
ATCACCGACAAACTCCTGCCGGCCGAGGCGCGCGACTTCAATTTAAACCGTTTTGACGGCAACAACGCCGCGCCCGGCGACGTGGTCGCCGCCATCAACAGCCTGCCGTTCTTGGCGGAGCGCCGGCTGGTGATTGTGCGCGCCGCGCAGGAATTCGCCGCGGCCGACCAGCGCTTGATTGGCGAAGCGCTATCGAACCTCGACAAATCCATTTGTATTATTTTCCTCTACGAGGGAAAGGCCAACCTCCGGGAAGAAATACCGGCCCAAGCGGCCTCCAACGGTCAAATTGTGACGTTCTGGACCCCGTTTGAGAGCCAATTGCCCGCCTGGATCACCACGGAAACAAAACGCAAGGGCAAAGCCATCGCCTCCGACGCCGCGCGTTTGCTGTCCGAATCCTGCTCGGACCTTCAGGAAATTTCCAACGAACTCGACAAGCTGGTTCTGCTCGTGGGCCAGCGGCCCACAATCACGCGCGCGGACGTGGTCGCACAAGGGTTGCCGGACCAAACGGGAGATTACAACGATTTGGAAGAGGCCCTTTGGGAACGCCAGCTGACGCAGGCGCTCGCGCAAAGCGACCGGTTGTCGGTCGGGGGAATTTCGGCGGAAGGAATTTTGCCGGTCTACGAACGCGTGTTCCGCACGCTTTTGCTTGGACATCACGCCATGCAGAACAAAGGCCGCCGGATGGAAGACGCAATGAGCGAACTGGGCCTGCGCGGAAAAATGCAGCAGATGAAATTTGAGAAGGGGATTCGCGCCTATAAACCGATTGAAGCCGAAGAAAGTTTGAGCGCGATCGCGCAGGCAGACTACGACCTGAAGTCGGGTGCGCTTCCCGGACGAATGGTGTTGAGCCTGCTGACGCTTAAACTGTTAAGAAAGAATTCTTAAGGTTTACTTCGTTTTGGCGAGAGTGGCCATGCGGCTGGCCAAGCGGGAAATTTTGCGGGCGGCCACGTTGGCATGAAAAACACCTTGTTTGGCGGCTTTCTGCCAGGCGGACTGGGCTTCGCGAAAATTCTTTTTGGCGGCGTCGGCGTTCTTTTCGTTGATCGCTTTAAGAACAAGCGTCGTCAGCGTGCGAACGCGGTTGCGGACTTGGAAATTTTTGGCGCGCCGGGCTTCGGATTGCCGTCCGGCTTTGAGCGCGGAGGCGTGGCGCATGGTTTTCTTTGTTTTTGCTGCGGCTGCTGCGTCGGCCATGATAGTGAGGTCTCCTTTATTTTGAAGGCACGATCCTAGCACGGGGAGAAAACCGTGTCAATAAATTAAAAATGCCTGATAATCATACAATTACAGAGTCTCAACGGACGTTCTCCAAAAGCCTGAGCGCCTTTAGCTCAGCGACGCTCTTGTCACGCATCCTCGGCTACGTGCGCGACGCCATGGTGGCCGCCTTCTTTGGCGGCGGCATGGTCACCGACGCCTTCTACGCGGCCTTTAAAATTCCCAACTTGCTGCGGCGCTTCTTCGGCGAAGGTTCGATGACCGCCGCCTTTATTCCCGTTTTCAGCGATGTGCTGGCCAAAAAAGGCAAAGATGAATCCAAGCGCTTCTTCCACGCGCTCTTAAGCGCCCTTTTTCTTGTACTGGTCGTGATCGTGGCGCTGGGCATTTTTTTTGCGCCGCAAGTGGCGCGGCTCGTGGCCTGGGGTTTTGCCGACGATCCGGTAAAAATGCAGCTCACCATCGAACTCGTTCAGCTGACCTTTCCGTTCCTGTTGATCATTTCCTTCGCGGCCATGGTTTCCGCCGTGCTGAACGCGCACGGCCGTTTCTTCATTCCCGCGGTCGCACCTTCGGGTTTGTCGGTGGGGGAAATCGCCTTTATCGCGGTGTTCGCCGCGCATTCGCCGTCGCCCATTCATGGGCTCGCGGTCAGCGCCGTGATCGGCGTGGGCCTGCATTTTCTGGCGCAGCTGCCCGCGTTGTACAAAGAAGGCTATTCGTTAAAGTGGGCCAACCCGTTCTCAAACCCCGACGTTAAACGCGTTTTCATTCTTATGGGCCCCACGGTGCTGGGGCTCTCG
>CAZCJA010000129.1:0-2088 GCA_964499015.1 uncultured Elusimicrobia bacterium | reverse complement strand
TAATTCCGTCACGCGCCGATTGGCCGGGCTCTATGCGCAGCGTGTATTTCTTTTTTACGAGCGAACGGTTCACAACCGGGGAATAAAAAACCGGCGTCTGATCGACGCGCAGGCGCGCGTTCGACATCTTCATCTTCTTACCCGGAATAACGCGCGTGCGCGTCGTGTGCAGGCCGTAATGGGGCGGATTGTGATTACAGGTCGTGATGATGCCGTTCTCCAGAATATACAGATCCGGATTGGGCTGAACCAGCGTTTCGCTCCAAAAACGATATTCGGCGGTTTTCCCTTCCGCGCCGTGAATGATGCCGGTGGAAGTTTTCCAATTGTAGAACGCCGATTCGCCGGTCAGCGTGCCGGTGTCTTGAATCAACTGAAAGTTTCCCGTGGCCTGTGCTTCTTCTTTTTGGATGTCCACAATAATGTGGTCGGCTTTCATGGTTGTGGTGGAACCGGTGGCGGGATCGGCGGCAAGAGCGGCTCCAGCGGTCGACAAGATGAACAGAAAAAGCATGCCCCTGCGCCGCAGCCATGAACGCACGGCACCAACCAAATAGAGTGAACCCGTCGCCAAAATCGGCCGGCGCGAGCGTTTTTTCATCAAAAATTCCATGGCTTCGTTGATCGAGCGAAAAGATACAACTTTCCTTCTCCACGCGGGATGACGCGCCAGTGTTTCCGCTTCCATGGAGCGCTCGGTTGGCAAGGGCACGATGGCGCCGCGGTGAACCACGGGCGCGAGGAGCGCGCTCATACGCGCGTGATCTTTGTCTTTCAGCGCGCCAAAAATTAAATCGATGCTCTTAATCTTTTGGTCGCGCAATGTTTTAAGCAAAACGCGCGTCGCGGCCGGATTGTGCGCTCCGTCGAAGATAACGTTGCCCACGCGCTCGAACCGGCCAGGCCAAACCGTCTCTCTGAAGCCCGCGCCAATAACCGTGGGTGAAATCTTAAACGGCAGGCGCCGAATGATTTCCGCGACGATGGACGCGTTCAAGCGCTGGTGCTCGCCGGCCAACGGCGCCGAATAAGCGGTGCGTTTCGAAGCGAGAAACAGCGGGGCCTGTTTAGAAACGGCCACACGCCTGATTTCCCGAAGAGCGGCGCCGGAGGCGCCTGTCACAACGGGAACGCCCGCCTTAATAATTCCGGCCTTTTCCGCGGCAATTCTCTTTATGGTTTTCCCCAGCCAATCGGTGTGGTCGAGGTCGATGGTCGTAATCACGCTGACCAAAACGCGTTTTAAAATATTGGTCGCGTCTAAACGTCCGCCCAAACCGACTTCAACGACCGCTATGTCGACGTTTTGCCGGGCGAACCAGACGAAGGCGGCCGCCGTGAGGAATTCGAATTGAGTGAGCAGCGCGGCGTGAGGTTTGAGGAGCTGGACGACGGAGGCGAGTTCGGCCGCTGAAATATCGCGGCCATTTATTTTGAAGCGCTCATTCACGCGTTCTAAATGCGGCGATGTGTAAAGCCCAACGCGAAAGCCGGCTTTCTTTAGGATGGATGCGGTCATTGCCGCGACGGAGCCTTTGCCGTTGGTGCCGGCAATATGAACGGCCGGATAGGAATCCTGCGGATTGCCCAATCGGAGCATCAGACGGCGCATCCGCGTTAGATCAAATCGCATTCCCCGCGGGCCCAGAGAATCGATCGTGGCGAGAGAGTCCAGGATTACTTCCTTTTGTAGCTCTTCTCCCAAAACTTAAGGGTTTTGCGCAGTTCCTTCTTCATCTCACCGCGAGCGACGATGCGGTCCACCATGCCGTGTTTAACAAGGAATTCGGAGCGTTGAAACCCGGCCGGCAGCGTTTGGCGGATCGTTTGTTCGATCACGCGCGGGCCGGCAAAGCCGATCAGCGCCTTCGGCTCGGCGATCACCACGTCGCCCACGAAGGCAAAGCTCGCCGACACGCCGCCCATGGTCGGGTCGGTCAGCACGCTGATGTAGGGCAGGCGCGCCTTCGACAGCCGGGTCAGCGCGGCGTTGGTCTTGGCCATCTGCATCAGGCTCAGCAGGCCCTCCTGCATGCGCGCGCCGCCGGTGGCGGTGAAGCTGATGAAGGGTGTCTTCTGCTCGACCGC
>CAZCJA010000128.1:0-2109 GCA_964499015.1 uncultured Elusimicrobia bacterium | reverse complement strand
CGAGAAAACGCGGCTGACGATTCGCAACAACGCCACGAAAAAAGTGACCACGTCGATCAGCAAGGCGAGAAATGACAGCCTTGGCGCCGACTATTTGTTTACGCTGATTAAGAAATACGACTTCGCCACCGCGTACAACATCAATCATTCGCGCGAAGATAATTTGATTACCGGTCAATTGACCTCGAAGAGTCGCACTGAAGCCTATTCGGTTCAGGCCGGCTTCCCCTGGAAAAAAGTGTGGCGCTTCACGCCGCGCTATGAGAAAAGCGTCACCGACGCCCGAGACGCCCTGCGGATCACCAACGATTTGGTCAGCGAAACCTATTCCGTCGTGATCAACGGCGACTTAGACCGGCCGCTCGGTTTGCGCATCGGCCGTTCGGAATACGGCCTCACCAACCGCTTCATCGTTAATTCAACCGTTAAATGGGACAAGAAGCGCTCCAGCATCAACCCGAGCACCAACTACCTGGACATTTACAGCATGACGTTGTCCGGCGATTACACGATTTCCAAAAACTTCCGCCTCGCGATCGGCGGTAATTTCAACCAGGAAATCCATCACCCTGATTTCAAGAAGCTTGATCAAACCATCTTCGGTATCAACTCCACGCTCACCATTCAGTTCTAAACACGTTATAATCCGTCCATGCAATTCGTGCCCGGAGTTAATCTATGGGCGCGTCGGCTCGTCTCCCTCGTCTTCCCTTCCACGTGTCTCACGTGCCCGTCGGACGTTTCCATTGAATGCGGTCCTGTATGCGCGGCGTGCTTGGCTTCCGTTGATAAGCGCGGGCGGCGAACGCGCACAACGCATTTGAATGAGTGCCTGTCGGCGTTTCCATTTAAGGGAACACTCAAAGAGCTCATTCATCTATATAAATACAGCGGCAAAGATTATCTCGCGCCGGTTCTGGGAAAGCTTGTCATTCGGCAATGGCCGCAATGTCCGTTCGAGACTGATGCGATCGTTGCCGTGCCGATGCCGTATTGGCGCGAGCTACGCCGCGGCTACAACCAGGCCGATCTGCTGGCGCGGGAATTGGGAAAAGCGTGGGGGAAACCGGTGCTGAAAAGCGCCGTTAAGCGCCGCTGGAACCGTTCACAAACAAATTTAACGCGTTCGGAACGGCTCCTGAACGCCGCCAAGGGTTTCCGCCTGGGAAACCACAAAATGGAGGGGACAAAACACCTGCTTCTCGTCGATGACGTGCTCACCACCGGCGCCACACTGGAGGCCTGCGCCAAGCTGCTGAAAGACACAGGAGCCTCAACGGTTTCCGCGCTCACCCTAGCTTATGATTGACGTAGCCGTCCTTAATCCTTTATAATCCGGCCTCGCTTTTGGTGCTTGATTTGGACCCCACCTACCGTGGCTCCGCAACCCAAACATTAGTCTCAGCAACGATTTTCATTAATAATTAGGAGGACATCATGGCAGTTCGCGTTGGTATCAATGGTTTCGGCCGCATCGGGCGTCTCGCTCTCAAAGCCGGCCTTCAGAATAAAGATTTGGAGTTCGTGGCGGTTAACGATTTGACCGACGCCAAAACTCTCGCTCACCTTTTCAAGCACGACTCGACCTTCGGCAACTACCCGGGCGACGTTTACGCGAAAGACACTTCTCTCTTCATCGACGGCAAAGAAATCAAAGTGACCAGCGAACGCGATCCGGGCAAATTGCCATGGAAAGCCATGAACGTCGACATCGTCATCGAATCGACCGGTATCTTCACCGACGCCGAAAAAGCGAAGCTCCATATCGCCGCCGGCGCGAAGAAAGTCATCATCTCGGCCCCGGCCAAGAACGAAGACATCACGATCTGCATGGGCATCAACGACCAGAACTACGACGCCGCCAAACACAACATCATCTCGAACGCCTCGTGCACCACGAACGCGCTCGCGCCGCTCGTTAAAGTTCTCCATGAAAACTTCAAAGTGAAAGGCGGCCTCATGACCACCATTCACTCGTTCACCAACGACCAGAGCACCTTGGACTTCCCGCATAAAGATCTGCGCCGCGCCCGCACCGCGTCGGCCTCGATGATCCCGACCTCGACCGGCGCCGCGAAGGCGATCGGTTTGGTCTTGCCGGAACTCAAA
>CAZCJA010000127.1:0-2147 GCA_964499015.1 uncultured Elusimicrobia bacterium | reverse complement strand
GAAGGCGTCTTTGGTGATTTGGTGCGCTTCGTCGATGATGTAAATCCGGTAGCGGGAGGACGACGGGGTGTATTTGGCGCTTTCGCGCAATTCGCGGATTTGTTCGATGCCGCGGTTCGAGGCGCCGTCGATTTCGAGCACGTCGTCCACCGAGGTTCCTTGTGCGATGGACAGGCATGACGGGCACTTGTCGCACGGCGTGATGGAGACGCCTTTGGCGCAGTTCAAGCATTTCGCCAGGATGCGCGCGGTGGTGGTCTTCCCGACGCCGCGAGGGCCCGAGAAGACATACGCGTGCGCGACGCGGCCGGACTCAAGAGCGTTTAACAGCGTTTGGGAAACGGGGTCTTGGCCGACAACGTCACGAAAAGTTTGAGGACGGTATTTCCGTGCAAGAACGACGTACGACATGCGGCGATCTTACTAAATCAGTGGGCGAGGCTTTTTAGAAGGAACATCGTCAGAAAACCGCCTCCAAGGAGGACGATTTGAATGACGGTGTGTTTGAGGGTGACTTGTTCATGCAGTTGGGGAATCAAATCGGCGAGAGCGATATAAAGGAAGCCGCCCGCGGTGAGCGCCAAGAGGTACGGCTGCACCAGCGGCACTTTGCTTAAGAAGAAATAGGTGAGGACGCCGCCCAAAATTGCGGTTAAAGCGGTCAGCGCGTTGGCCACGAGGACTTGCTTCAACGAAAATCCCGCGTGCATGAGCACCGCGGAGTCGCCGAGTTCCTGTGGGATCTCATGGAGAAGAATCGCCAGCGTGACGGAAACGCCGAGCGCGGTGCTTGAGAGAAACGCGCTCGCGATAATAATGCCGTCGATCAAATTGTGCACCGAATCCGCGGCCAGCATCATGGAGGCGGCCGCCGGGCGCGAGGCTTCGCGGCCGTGTGTGTATTCGTGCGTGTGGCAGTGGCGCCAGATCAGAAACTTCTCAAAGATAAAAAAGATGAACACGCCGATTGCGATCAAAAGGAAAAGATTCGGTAGGTTGTACTCCATTGCTTCAGGCAATAGATGCAGGAACGCGCCGCCCAGCATCGTGCCGGAGGCGAGGCTGATCAAATAGAACGTCAGCCCGTGGACGTTGCGCTTTACCGTGAAAAGAAGAATGCCGATGATGGAAATAAGGCTGACCAGAGTGGTGGCCAGAAGAATCTGCAGGAAAATCATGGGCGGGACTTTATCAAATTATTCAGAGAGGCTTTTTAGCGCGTTCAGGGCGCGCGGGTTGCCGCTTTCTCTGAGGATTTCGGTAATGGCAGAGACTTCCGGGTCGGTTTCGGGCCGTCCTTTTGTTTTGAGTTCGATCAAGCGGGCGATCAGGTCTTCAATTAAGCGCTGGCTTTTGCTCACGCCGCGTTCGCGCAGCGCGGCCAGCGTGACCGCGCGGATTTTCTCGTCCGGATCGCGGTAAAGCCGGCCCCAAGCCGTCGAATAATCTTCGTGCAGGGACAATAAAGCGATCAGCCGCGGCCCGATCGCGCGGTGGACCACCGGGTCCGGATTTTTGAACGCTCGCTCATAGAAATCAACCGTGGAAAAATTGGGATCGCGCCCGAGCGTCATGGGTTCGGTGCTTTGGGTGAATTCTTTGGCGCGCTCCGGCCCGAACACATGCATTTGCGCGCGTTCCACCCAGCCCGCCGCGTCGGGGAAACGGTTTCCGGCGGTTTCGATTTCTTTGGAGGTGGCCGCCAAATAAACGTCCACGCCGGGGTGCACACGCCGGCGCTGCTCCGTTTGTTCGTCGTAGACTTTTACAAAGTCGCCAGTGGACATCGTGTACAGCACGTGGCCGGAGGTTGCATCCTTATATATCGGAACGTTGTCATGCAGAATAACGCCCAAGGGCAGGCCTTCGCGTTTTTTGCGGCCGGCGGCCCGCGCTTTCTCTTCGGGCGTTAGGATTTTGAGCGGCGGCGCGGGCTCGTTCTGCAGATCCGGCCGCGGCGCGGGCAACTCCAGCGTGCGCGACGGCTGTTTTTTTTCGGGTTTGTCGAGTTGGGAGAGGAATTCTTTTTGAAGGGTCTCGAGCTTGTCATTGCGGCGGGTGCTTTCACCATCCCCCTGAACCTCCTCCCTTTCAGGGAGGGGGTTGGGGGAGGGGTTCCTCGCAATGACGAAATAAGAAACGGCCCC
>CAZCJA010000126.1:0-2174 GCA_964499015.1 uncultured Elusimicrobia bacterium | reverse complement strand
AGCATGGCCGTGCCGAATTGAACCGCAAATCCATGGCTCCCGGCGACCGCAAAAAGAACGGCGGCGGCGCCGGCGTCTTTCCATTGCGGGTCAGCGATAAGACGGCGTGCCGTTTTGAACGAAAGCGCCAAAACGCCAAGCAGGAAAAAAAACTGCGGCAGCTTGTTCGGCAGTTCCGTGGAAAACCAGAATGGCGCCAGCGCATACTGCACGGGCAACAGCCACAAATCAGCCGCCGACCAGGCGAGATGCGCGAAATTTCCCATCACCAGATGTTGGCGCACCAGCGTGTAGTGGTAATTGAGCACGTCCATTTCCGGCGGCAGATGCGGCGGCAAAAAACCGGCGTACAACGCGACCGCCATGATGATGAACAGAAACGGCCCGCCCGCCCAAACGCACAGGCGCACAAACGGCGGCGCGCTTAACCGCCAATCGAGGTGCGGCCGGTTTTTGGGATACCACCAAACAACAGCTGCGGCGAACAAAAACCAAGCCAGCCAAGTGGTTTGTCCCGGATTTGAACCCAGCCAAAAAATTTCCAGCCAAATGAGCGGATAACCGATGAGCAGAAACAACGTGGGCAGGTGCGTCATACGAAACGGTCCAGGAAAACGCGGGCACGCCAAATAACGTACGCGCTCACAACAATCAGACAGTAGAGGTCGATCCAGCCCCATTTTCTCATGGGCCGATCTTAGCGTTTCAGCGCGCGGGCAAGAAACTCGGAGAGATGAAGAATCTCGATCTTCGGGGTTTTATTGTGCAGTCCCGAGGCCAGCTGGATGAGGCACGAACTGCTCGAGGTCACGAGAATTTTACAGCCGGCCTTGGACACGTTCGTCACTTTGCGGGCTAAAACATCTCTCGATAATTCCGGTTGGACGAAACTGTATGTTCCGCCGCCGCCGCAGCATTGGTCGGCGTCCATGATATCGACGATCTTGATGCCCCGGATCGCTGCCAGCAGGGTGCGCGGCGGCTGCGTCACTTTCTGTCCATATTGCGCCTTGCATGGATCGTGATAGGCCACCGGTCCGCCGGACCACGAGGCGTTTTTCAATTTATCGAGCAGGCCCCATTGAATGAAGAAGCTGGAAAGCTCGCGCACGGAACTGGCCAGCGTCGCGGCGCGCGAGGCCCACGCGGGATCATCCTGAAAAAATTTGGGGTAATCCTTGATATGCGCGGTGCATGACGAGTCGTCGGAGATGATCGCTTCAAAATGGCTGCGCTCCAAGCGCGCGATGTTTTCTTTGGCCATCAGTTTCACCTGGTCGTTCACGCCGTAACTGGCGGCGGGCAGGCCGCAGCACAAAAGATCGGGAATCGTGAAATCCAGATTAAGCGCCTGGAAAAGTTTAAGAGTCGCCAGGCCGATCTCGGGACGGATGTATTGGCTGCCGCAGACCGGCATATAGGCGATCTTGGCGCGGCCTTTGGGATTAAAAGGCGCAAGCGTTTTTGACTTTTGGCGGGCGACGAACGTGTCGCGCTCTTTTTCGCTGACCACTTTTTCCTGATACGGTTTGGTCTCCGAATAATCGAGCAGGAATTTCGTCGGCGCGGCAGTGACGAGGGCCGCGGCCGCATCGGCCTGGACGGATATCTTCTTAAGAAGACCGGTCTTGACCAATACCCAGGCGAAACCGAGGCGTTTGCCCCAGAAAAGAACCTTCAGCACGAATCGCAGGCGGCGCGGCGACGGCAAAACTTTTTTCAAAACAAAGGATAAAAATTTCGGCACGCCGACAGACTCGTTGATGATATGGCGCGCGTGCACCATCAGCTGCGCCGTCGGCACTTCCGAGAAACAGACGGACGTGCATTCGCCGCACAAAAGGCAGGTGTCGACGATGTCTTTAATGTCCGCAGGATCTTTTATCTTCCCTTCCAGGAGCGCGCGAAACGCCTGGTTGCGCCCGCGCGGCGACTGGGCTTCGGAGCCGGTCGAAATGTACGTCGGGCAATACGACGTGCAGAAGCCGCAGCGGTTGCAGGCCGCGATCATTTCCTCGAATTTTTTTAATTGCGCCGGGTTTTTCTTCGCGTCCATTCTTATCCGCCCCAAAACTTATCGCCAAACTTGGAAAAATCGTCTTCTTTTTTCGTGTCGGGTTTGTCCAGCACCACTTTATTAATGTCTTCCGACGTCAGCATGGCCGTGCGCACGC
>CAZCJA010000125.1:0-2421 GCA_964499015.1 uncultured Elusimicrobia bacterium | reverse complement strand
CAAGCCGTTCGGAAGCGCCACGTTAAACGACGTGGGGAACGGTTCAATCGTGAGCAGGAGCGAGCCGTTGATGCTGCTGGTGCCGTTCTTGCTGGCTACGATCTGAACGGTATCAGGAGCGGAATCAAAACGAAGAATGACAGACAACGTGCCGCCAATGTTTGGCTGATAGGGGCCGCTGGCTCCTGGAGCGGTGACCACGCACGGGCCCGCGTTGCACTGCAAGTTGACTTGCGAAGTTTGGTCGGAGGTCGCCGGGTTGCCGTCGGCGCCGACACCTTGGATCGTGAACGAATATTCTTTGCCGCGTGTCACGACCGGCGTCGAACCATCAAGCTGCTTGGTGATCTGATAACCGACGAGCGGGCCGGCATGCACGTAACCGACCGCCTGCGCCAAAAAGAATGAAGCGACTAACGATTTACGGAGGTTCATTTCAGCACCTCCACGCCGGCTTCGACAACGAAGGCTTTGTAATCCACCACCATCGCGTCATCCGGATCGGACACCGTCACCATCGCCGCCCCGGGGACTTGGAATGTGTGCTTCACTGAAATTTTTCCGCGGCTGAGCGTCACCATTTTTTCAACCGTCTGTCCGCCATTGGCAATTTTCACGCTCAACTCGCGGGAATCACGGGTGATCGCCTTTTTGTTGGCGTCGAGTCCCGCGATCGCGATCATCACTTCCGTGCCGGTGGCGATTTTTTCGGGGAGGTCGATCTTAAATTGTTTTATGTCGCCCGCTTGGAGAAAGCCGGCGCTTATCGTGACAAGGAACGCGATGGCGATATTTTGAATTGAGCGTTTCATTGTTTTCTCCTTACGCAGATACCCCCTTTTAAGGGCGGTTCACAAGATAACTTATGTCACATCTACCCGTTTTGGGTTACAAACGCATTACAACGCGATTACATCTCCGTATCTGCAATAGAATTGGGTGCAACGTATAGACCAAAATAATCCCGTTTAAATGCGCTTTAAATCACGTGATTGCTTAAACAGGTTGATTTTTAGAGGCTTTTTTCTGGATTTCGGGAAATAATTCCCTACATCCTTATTATCGGTGGGTTTTAGAGGATGGGGTCTGATTTCATCAGGTGGTGCTTAACATAGTCAGCCACGGACACTTCCAGTCGTGAAAATACTTCACTGTAACCAGCTTTGCGCAACTTCGAGATATCCGCCTGCGTGTAGTACTGATACTGGCCTTTTAATTTTTCCGGCATGGGGATGAAATCGATGTCTACCGGCTTTTGCATAGCGGCAAAAACAGCCAGAACCAAATCTTTAAAAGAACGCGCTTTCCCGGTCCCCAAGTTAAAAATTCCGTACTTGCCCTTGTTCTGCATAAAGAAACCCATAACCTCGCAGATGTCTTTAACGTACACGAAATCGCGCTCTTCGGAACCGTCCGCATAACCCGAGCGAGACGTCGCGAAGAGTTTCGCCCGGCCTGTTTTGACGATCTGATCATACGCTTTGGCAACCATGCTTTTCATGTCGCCTTTGTGATATTCGTTGGGCCCGAATACATTGAAGTAACGATACCCCACGACTTTACCGGTGAGCTTCTGCTCGATCAGCCATTTGTCAAACTCATGCTTGGACCAGCCATACAAATTGAGCGGCGTGTATTTATTGTTATCGCCGTCGGCATCACTATAGCCGGCTTTGCCGTCGCCGTAGACGGCGGCGCTGGAGGCGTAATGGAATTCCTTGTTCTTGGAGAGAGCGGACTTGGCGAGGGTTTTGCTGTATTCCAAATTGTTGCGGATCAAATAGTCTTTATCGCGCTCCGTTGTATCGGCGCAGGCGCCCAAATGAACGGTCACATCGGCGTTCAATTTGTCGATGTTTTTAAGCAGTTCTTCGCGGGTGAGCGCATCGGTAAACCGCTTATTGGCCAGGTTGGGATTATTTTTCAGCGCGGCTTCAGTATCGGCGACGATGACATTGTTTATGCCCAGACTGTTCAGTTTCCAGAGAAAAGCGCTGCCGATAAACCCGGCCGCGCCGGTCAAAATCACTTTCATTTAGCGGTTCCCAGCATTTCTCCGACGGTGACGATTGCGTATCCTTTTTCGGTAGCCGCTTTTAACACGACCTCCACCAGCGCCAGCGATTTTTCACGTTTCGGGTTCCCATCATGAAAAAGCAGGATCGCCCCCGGCTTGAGCGCCGCGATGTACGATTTTGAAAGCGTTTCGACGGGGTCTCCGGTCCAATCGGAACCATACGTCCAATTCACGAGCACGTGTCCGGCGGATTTGGCGGCTTCCTTGATCCACGGCCGGTCAATACCGTGCGGCATGCGGCAATAGAACGTTTTTTTTCCGATGTGCTTCTCGATGGTTTCATTGGTCTTCTTCATGTCGACCAGCAAAGCGTCCTTGGCCTTGGCGGTGTCGCCGCCCAATTC
>CAZCJA010000124.1:0-2551 GCA_964499015.1 uncultured Elusimicrobia bacterium | reverse complement strand
GTTTCACCAACCGCGACAGGCCGTTCTTCATGTTGAAGGGTTCGCCTCCAATTGAGCAAGCCTACTACAGGGAACTGATGGAGCCCGGGCAAAACTATTTTCCGCATTACCCGCTGGCCGCCCTCATGGCCAACCGCAAGCTATACCACTATTCCTTTTTTATCTACGAATGGCATTTGGGCGGGTACGACTTGCCCCTGGAACGAATTTTAGAAGGGTTGCCGCCGCAGGCGACACGGATGTATTTCTACGGTGGAGAAGAGGATATTTATTTTACGCAAAGGCTAGGAATCAGCGATTTGAGAACAGTTGAAGGCGGGTGGTACTACTTGCCGATTAAAAAAAGCGGGTGACCAGAATCGAACTGGCGTCTGCTCGTTGGCAACGAGCCATTCTACCATTGAACCACACCCGCAGGATTTATCCCTCTCTGCACTCATGCGATACTCCCATGCGTTTGTCGCATGAGCATGAGAAGGATTTTCACTTCGTGAAAATCTGCGCGGGACAGGACTTGAACCTGCAAGCCTTGCGGCACCACCACCTCAAGATGGCGTGTCTGCCAGTTCCACCACCCGCGCACAAAATTGAGAACCGAAAATAGCAAAATTTTCGATCTGTTATCTAATTTACTATTACTGACCGGGAGTAACGGGCGCTGAGGTATCGCCCACCGGAGGAAGGTTCGGAAATTGCTGTTCGAACACCGACGTGCGGCGCGAACGGTTCGAAAGAAGCGTCAGCGCGAACGAGGTGGCCATGAACAACATGGCCAGGATCAGCGTCATTTTTCGCAAGCCCGACTGCTGAGACGAGGTTGAGAACAGCGCATCGCCGCCTCCACCGCCGCCCATAAGGCCGGAAAGGCCGCCGCTGCGGCCGGCTTGAACCAAAACGATAAGGACCACAAGAACGCAGACGATAACGTGGATGGTGAGCAATACGCCGTACATATTAAGCGTCCGGCAGGGCTTTAACGCCCGGCAGTTCTTTTCCTTCCAAAAATTCCATTGATGCGCCTCCGCCTGTCGAGATAAAGGTCATTTCATGCGCGACACCGGCTTTCTTTACGGCCGCGACGGAATCTCCCCCGCCGACGACCACCGTGGATCCCGATTTGGCGACCGCCGCCAATTGCTTGGCCACTTCCATCGTGCCCCAGGCGAATTCAGGGACTTCAAAAATGCCCGACGGGCCGTTCCAGAAAACGGTTTTCGCGCCTTTCAGCACGTTTTGGAGTTCGGCGATGGTTTTCGGACCGACATCGACGCCTTTCCAGCCGGCGGGAATGTTGGCGTCATCCGTGGTTTTCACCGACGACGGATTCGCGATGTCTTGGACGATCTTGTGATCTCTCGGCACTAAAAGCGGGATGTTGCGCTTTTCGGCGCTGCTTAAAATTTCTTTGGCGGTGTCGACGAAATCGGGTTCGAACAACGAATCGCCGATTTCAAACCCCTGCGCTTTCAAGAAGGTGTACGCCATCGCGCCGCCGATAAACAACGCATCTACGTTATTAACGAACGTTTTAACGATCTCAATTTTGTCTGACACTTTTGCGCCGCCCAAAATCGCCACGTACGGATGCGTCGGGTTCGATTTGATTTTGTCCAAGAAGGTCAGTTCTTTGTCGAGCAGGGAACCGGCGGCCGACGGCAAAAGTGCGGGGACGGTGGCCGTTGAGGCGTGCGCGCGATGAACCGCGCCGAATGCGTCCTGAACGAACAAATCGCCCAAGCTGGCTAGTTCTTTGCCGAACACGGGATTGTTTTTCTCTTCCGCCGCATGGAAACGCAGGTTTTCGAGAAGAAGGATTTCCCCCGGCTTTAAGCGAGCGACCGCGTCAAACGCCTTCGGACCAATGCAGTCTTCGGCGAATTGAACCGGCGTGTGCAGCATTTTTGTGAGAGGCTCCACGACCGCTTTCAAGCTGTACTTGGGGTTGACCGCGCCTTTCGGGCGGCCCATGTGCGAAATAAGAACGATTTTGGCTTTCTGGCCGAGCAGGTATTCGATCGTTGGAAGCGCGGCGCGCAGGCGTGAATCATCCGTGACCGCTCCGGTTTGCTTATCGAGCGGGACGTTGAAATCAACGCGCACCAGAACGCGGCGGCCTTGCAGCGGCAGCGAACGGAACGAGCGCTTCTTCAAAAGAACGGGAGCGGCGGCCATGGACATTGTTACGCGTGGACCGCCGTTTTCAGACCCTTCGCCACAAAGGCGGTCAAGTCGATGAGGCGGTTCGAATAACCCCATTCGTTGTCGTACCAGCCGAACACTTTAACCATCTTGCCTTCCATGACATCGGTCAGATCGGCGTCGATGATCGACGAGAATTTGTTGCCTTTGAAGTCGCGCGACACAAGCGGCTCTTCCGTGTACTGGATGTACGGAGCGAGCTGGCCCGAGGTGGCGGCTTTCTTGAAGGCGGCGTTCACTTCTTCTTTAGTGGTCGACTTTTCGACTTCGACGGTCAAGTCGACGATCGAAACGTCTTCCGTCGGCACGCGCATGGACATGCCGTTGAGTTTGCCTTTGAGTTCCGGCAAGA
>CAZCJA010000123.1:0-2665 GCA_964499015.1 uncultured Elusimicrobia bacterium | reverse complement strand
ATGGCCGCCGGCGTCCATTTTTTCACCGTTAAAATACCGAACGCACCGGATTGCCGGTAGAGCGTTCTGCGCTTGGAAATAAAAATTCCGCGCCCGCCGAAAAGCGCGCTCAACCGCACGCCCGCCCATGATTTCATCATGCGCACACTCACGTGGTCGAACCGGCTTAATTCCATGGTGGACACCGGCATACCATCGCGTTTTTCGCGGGCCTCTTCTTCCGACCACCGCAACCAGCGGAAAAGATAATCGTGAACGCGCCGGTCAAACATTGAGAAACTATCTCCGAACGCCAGCGCCTCGGCAATGGCGTCGAATGCGGGGCCTTGTTCGGCGTATTCCATGCGGACGGCACCGGAAATACAGGCCTGCAAATCCTGTTTGGCTTCGGGAGACAAGTGGGCGGTTTGATAGGGTTTGCGATTAACCGCGCGCAACGGGATCGCGTTGACGAGGGGAGACGGAATAACTTTTTGACTGGTGAAGCGAACTTCGGCCATCAGCGTATCGCCGGCCCCGAGCGTCGTTTCAATCGCGATGCCGTGCGCGGCGCCGGCGATTTCCATATTTTTAAGCGCCGCGCCGAGCGCGGTCCATGTTCCGTAATTTCCCGCGTTGATAAATCCGCGCCCGCGTTCCGGGCAATCGTGAATTTCCAAAATGGGAGAATCCCACACATAACGCAGCGGTTGGCAATTGTCTCCGGAGGGAGCCAGATTGGCCGCTTCAACAAGCGTTTTAACGAGATGTGAGCCGATGCTCATAGGGTTCTTTAAACGTAAGGTTATTTCGGCTTGTGATCAAGGTGTGAATTAATTTTTCGGCGGGCTAAGCGGCGCTGTCCAGATTGCTGAAAATCTGGAAGAAATCATCAAATTTAAAACGGCAGAAAGGAGTTCCGACAGAACCGGACATCGACTCCAATCCAAAAAATATTTTTCCATACCCCTTCAACGTCCGTAAATCAGCCAACCGCATATTGTAGGCAACCGCCGGGCTTCCATGGACGCTATCGTAAGCCTTCAATCCGGCCAATGTCTTAAAGTTCAGTGCTTCGTAAAAAAGCGCGTGGCGCGGATGAAAACAAGCCACAAGTATCGCTAAATTTGCCGTCAGCGTGGCATGGCAAATCATCTCCCTAAACAAGTGCAAGAGAATGATCATTTGGTCATTCGGCTTGAAGCCGCTTTGGGGATCGCTGAGAAGATCCGTGTTGGCGGCCAGCATCGTCACTTCTCCAAACGCTTGCTTTTCGCGGCGAAGGGGATCCAATTCCGCCTTATAAATCTTATCCATCGGTACGCCAAAAGCGGAATCTTCCACCAATGTCAGCGCAGCCAAAATAAAGCGTTTCTGATAAAGAGCGATAAACGTGGTCGATTTAGCCGTTATTTGATGCACGTCGAGACGAAGCTGGTTGCGGTGGGGGATCATATACTGCTTGCGCACATATTCGCGGTGGACAAGGCGCGAGCAGGCGATGAATTCTTCTTTGGATTTAATGGGACGAAATTCGCAGTCTTTTAGGAATGGAGGAGGGGTTTTTAAAACACGGTTCATCAATTTGTTCTGAAGGCTTTGCGCAGTTCCTTCTTTCTCATTAATTGATTTCTTTTCCATGTTCATCTCCACGGTCTACCGTGCAACGCAACTACCGTTTTGTCACAGCTTTGCCATGCCTAAGAGAGAGTAATGAGATCGACGGTAATTACCATGAAAAATGATGAAAATCACACTCTTTTTAGAAGTGAAATTCGAGTTCAGAAAACGCCCTGCTTTTACCGTCAAAAATGCTGAACAGGCCCCGGTCGGACGTGCCGTCAAAAACGTCCACGCCCGTTTTAAACAGCACCGCATCGGTCACTTTAAAAACGATCTTAGGGCGGTATAAATGATCCCGGTGGTTTAAGCTCATGACGGCTAAAATTTCCGGCATAACGCGGCCCCGAAAAAGATCGGTTTTTAGCCATAACGAAAGATGCGTGCGCGACGCCTCTTCGCCCGCCAAATTGGCCGAATTCGCCACCCATTTCTGGATCACTTGCACGTTGGTATCCATGCGTCCAACCGATTTGTCCAAGCCCAGGGCAAATTCGAGCGTCATATTCCGGTCAATTCCGTCGGCGATAAGCGGGTCCGACGAGGTATACGGCTGATTGGGACGGATCGACAACTCGCCTTTGACGATGGCGTCCGCCACGTCGCGCGAAAAAGTAGCACCGACGATATTCATGCGTTCGTGCACCGGGATCAAATGCAATTGGCTGCCCACCACGTCCCGCTTTATGACGGGGAATTTGTTCCATGTGCGCAGGAAGAAAAATCCGAGGTCCAAACCGCCGACCAAATAACCGAAGCGTCCGCCGATGTCGGCGTTTGAAAACGTCGACCCCGGTGTTTCCCGGCCGCGGCGCACGAACGGCACCCCGGGATCGGGAAAGGGAAATTCGAATTCCGAGCCGCGCGTGCCCAATTTGTCGAATTCCGGAAGCGCGATCACGCCCTCCAGCGTCGTCGCATCGCTGGTACGGATCACGTCAAGCGCCCATTGCGGCCGGCGAATCCAATCGAAATCAGGGAGGATGTATTCGCGCAGATCTTTTCCGTTCAAAACGTCCGCCACAAACACCGCCACCGCTTCGCCCCACACGATCTGCTGGCGTCC
>CAZCJA010000122.1:0-3019 GCA_964499015.1 uncultured Elusimicrobia bacterium | reverse complement strand
GGGACGGATCTTCAAACGTGCCCCCCAGCGCTTCTGTTGCCCAGAAAATCAGATCTCCAATCGATTCCTTTACCTTCGTAGAACGGATCACGCCTGCTCCAAAAGCTTTTCTTCTTTCTCCAGAAGCGCGGTGACGATTGGATCCATATCTCCTTCCATCACGTTGTGAATGTTATGGAACGATTCATTGATTCGATGATCGGTAATGCGGTCCTGCGGGAAATTGTAGGTGCGGATTTTCTCCGAACGGTCGCCGGTGCCGATCTGTTTACGGCGCAAATCGGCGTGTTCTTTCTTATTCTTTTCATCTTGCGCTTCCTGCAAGCGCGTGCGTAAAAGAGTCATCGCACGCAAACGATTTTGCTGCTGCGAACGCTCCTCCTGGCAGGCCACAACGACTCCGGTCGGGACATGCGTGATTCGCACGGCGGATTCCGTTTTATTGACGTGCTGGCCGCCCGCACCAGAAGCACGATAGGTGTCGACTTTCAAGTCGCGCGGTTCAATTTTGATTTCGACTTCGGTGGCTTCCGGTAAGACGGCCACGGTGACGGTCGAGGTATGGATGCGCCCCTGGGCTTCGGTGGCCGGCACGCGTTGGACGCGGTGGACGCCTTGTTCAAAGCGGAACCAGCCATAAGCGTTTAGGCCGGAGACGCCAAAGGTGACTTCTTTTAGGCCGCCGACTCCGGTTGGTGTTGAGGAGTAAACGGAAGTCTCGAGGCCCTTTTTAAGGGCAAAACGGGTGTAAAGGCGAAAGAGCTCCGCCGCAAAGAGTCCGGCTTCGTCCCCTCCGGCGCCGCCTCTAATTTCGATAATGGTATCGCGGTCGGCGCGCGGATCGGGCGGGTTCATCAGACGGAAAAGTTTCTTATCCAGTTCCTGGAAACGAATCGACATCCCATCCAATTCTCTCTTGGCCATTTCAGCGATGGATACGTCCTTGTCCTTGGCCATTTCTTCAAGAGATTCAATCTCTTTGGTGACTGCTAGCCATTCGCGAACAGTGACAATAATGGGCTCCATCTTCTTCCGCTCGCGGCCCAATTCCATCATGGCGGCGGTATCAGAGGCAGGGGTTTGGGCCATCTTCTTTTCCAGGGAATCGAAGCGGTCAAGCACAGATAGAACTTTATCTTTAGAGATCATACGTGATCAGATGTAGGTGCGCAGGAATAGAAAAAAGCTAACGAGCTTTTTTCTTGTCTTTGGGGGTGGGAACGGAAACGGGTGTGCTTGTGAACTTCTTGGCGGACGAGGACAGTTTGGTGAGCGGGGTCGCGACTCTCTTCTGCGCGGTTTTCTCACGGGTTACGGTCTTTCCGCTGGTTTTGGCGAAGCGCTTACCGAACTTCTCCACGCGACCGGCGGCATCGATCAGCTTTTGCTGGCCCGTAAAAAACGGGTGGCAGTTCGAGCAGATGTCGATTTTGATGAGCGGCATCGTTGAGCGGGTGACAAATTCATTGCCACACGCGCAGACGACTTTCGCTTCTTGATAGTTCGGGTGAATTCCAGCTTGCATAAGAGATGCGAATACTAGTACGAAAACCCGTTCTCCGTCAACGAGTTTCTTTTAACCAGTTTTCCCTATTATCCAGAAACCTCCATGGACTTGAGGAAGTCCTTATTGGACTTGGTCGCCGAAAGCTTCTCAATCAGGAGCTGCATGGCTTCGATCGGGTTCAAAGAGGAGAGCACTTTGCGCAGGATCCACACCTTATTCAGCTCGTCAGGAGAGAGCAAAAGCTCTTCCTTACGGGTGCCGGAACGGGTGATGTCGATGGCCGGGAAGATGCGGCGGTCGGCCAGCTTGCGGTCCAAGTAGACTTCCATGTTACCGGTTCCCTTAAACTCTTCGAAGATGACGTCGTCCATGCGGCTGCCCGTTTCGACGAGGGCCGTGGCCAGAATGGTCAAGCTTCCCCCTTCTTCGATGTTGCGGCCCGCGCCAAAGAAGCGTTTCGGGCGCTGCAGCGCGTTCGAGTCCAAACCGCCCGAGAGCACGCGACCGGAGGACGGAGTGATGGTGTTGTAGGCGCGCGCCAAACGGGTGATCGAGTCGAGCAGGATCACAACGTCTTTGCCATGTTCGACCAAACGCTTCGCTTTCTCGATGACCATTTCGGCGACCTGCACGTGGCGGTCGGCCGGTTCGTCAAACGTCGAAGCGATCACTTCGCCTTTGACGGAACGCTGCATGTCCGTGACTTCTTCCGGGCGTTCATCGATCAGAAGAACGATCAGTGTGATTTCCGGATGGTTGGTGGTGACGGCGTTGGCCATTTTTTGCAGGAAGATGGTTTTACCTGTTCGCGGCGGAGCGACAATAACGCCGCGCTGGCCTTTACCGATCGGCGCGATCAAGTCGAGCACGCGCGTGTTCAGATCTTCTTTCTTGGTCTCAAGACGAATCCGGTGTTCCGGATAGAGCGGCGTGAGATTATCGAACAGCGTGCGCGTGCGCAGTTTCTCCACCGGCTCCGTGTTGACGTTGTGAACCTGGAGCAGGGCGAAAAACCGTTCCTGGTCTTTCGGCGGACGGACTTGGCCGGTGACGGTGTCGCCTTTTCTCAAACCAAATTTCTTGATCTGCGAAGGCGAGATATAAATATCGTCGGGTCCTGGAAGATAGTTGTACTCCGGCGAGCGCAGGAAGCCGAACCCGTCGGGAAGCACTTCAAGAACGCCGGTGCCCAAGATGACGCCGGTGTCTTTGGCGCGGGCTTCGAGAATCTGCGAAATCAGCGTTTGCTTACGCACGCCATGGACGTTTTCCAGCTTCGCGTCATGCGCGAGTTTGACCAGTTCGCCCATGGTCATTTTGGCGAGGGCGCCGGCGTCGAGCTGGCCTTTCAAGTCGGCGGTGGTTACCGGCGGTTTATCGGCGGTGTTCTGCGCCGGGGCGCTTTTTTCCGCCGCGCCTTTCTCTACAGCGTTCTTTTCCGCTGCGTGCTTATCGGACGCTTGATGCGTCGCTTTTTCGTCGTTGTGCTGTGATTCCATTTGTTTCCCCCTT
>CAZCJA010000121.1:0-3058 GCA_964499015.1 uncultured Elusimicrobia bacterium | reverse complement strand
GGTTGAGGTGTTTACCAAGGGATCCGTGGATCCGGCGCTCAAAACGGAGGCGCGGATGATCGGCATTAACACGCGCAATTTGCGCACGTTGTCGATGCATCCGGAAAACATCGCCCAATTATCGGCGTTGATTCCAAAGGACCGTTTGATCGTGGCGGAGAGCGGTATTAAAACGGCGGAGGACGTGCGCAAACTGAAAGGTTTTCGCGTAAAAGCCATTCTGGTCGGAGAATCTCTTTTGAAAGAAGCGGACCCCGTGAGGGCCACGAAACAATTAGCGGAGGCGGCATGAGCGCAAAAGTGAAAATCTGCGGTATTACAAACAAAGACGACGCGACGTGGGCCATCAATTACGGCGCGGATTTCATCGGGGTTAATTTTTATAAAGAAAGCCCGCGGCACGTGAGCGTGGCCACCGCCGCCAAATGGCTGCCAAGTTTGCCGCCGTTTGTGCCCGTTATCGGCGTGTTTGTCGACGAAACAAATGAGACCATTCTGAAAGCGGTGGATCATTTGAATTTGAGGGGTGTGCAGCTGCACGGAAACGAAAGCGCCGAGCAAGTCGCGGCGCTGAGGAACGAACTTGCAGGGCAAGGCCGTTCGGTTTTGATCATCAAAGCGTTCCGTATTGCGGATGAGAACAATTTGGCTCCGATCGCTGACTATTTACCGCACGTGGACCATTTGCTGCTCGATTCGCGCATCGAAGGCCAAATGGGCGGCACCGGCGAGCGTTTCAGCTGGGATTTGGCGGTGAAAGCCAAAGACCTGGGGAAAACCATTTTCTTGGCCGGCGGCCTTACGCCGGAAAATGTCAAAGAAGCGGTGAAGAAAGTGTCTCCGTACGCGGTGGACGTGGCCTCGGGAATCGAGAAATCGCCGAAGCGCAAGGATTTGGACAAAATGAAAAGCTTCATCACGACGGCGAAAAAATAATGGCCAAGAAATACCAGTTGCCGGATAAAAAAGGGTACTACGGGCCGTTTGGGGGACGCTATGTTCCCGAGACCCTGCTCGCCCCGCTGGAAGAAGTTCAACAGGGTTTTGAGCATTTGATCCGCTCGAAAAAATTCCTAACGGAATTCAAGTCTTTGATGGCCGATTATGTCGGCCGTCCGACACCGCTTTTTGAAGCCAAACATTTGTCGGAGAAGCTCAATGGACCGCGTATTTTTTTGAAACGCGAAGACTTGGCGCACACCGGCTCACATAAAATCAACAACACCATCGGCCAGTGTTTGCTGGCCAAACATTTGGGCAAACGCCGCGTGATCGCGGAAACGGGCGCCGGCCAACACGGCGTGGCAACCGCGTCCGCCGCCGCGCTTCTTGGCCTTGAATGCGATGTTTACATGGGCACCGAGGACATCCGCCGCC
Organism: uncultured Elusimicrobia bacterium; assembly: GCA_964499015.1. Lineage (GTDB taxonomy): Bacteria > Elusimicrobiota > Elusimicrobia > F11 > F11 > CAZCJA01. The sequence goes on along the minus strand of CAZCJA010000121.1, from coordinate 1,681 downwards.
AGAATTTAAACGTGTTCCGTATGAAGCTTCTTGGCGCTCGCGTTATCGGCGTTTCGTCCGGCACCAAAACGCTCAAGGACGCGATAAACGAAGCGATGCGTGACTGGGTGACCAATGTCGACCACACCTATTACTGCATCGGTTCCGCGATTGGGCCGCACCCCTACCCGAAAATGGTGCGCTGGTTTCAGTCGGTGATCGGTTCCGAAGCCAGGAGACAGATACAGAACGTGACCGGCAGGCTCCCGACCGCTCTTGTGGCCTGTGTGGGGGGCGGCTCCAACTCCATCGGCCTGTTTGCGCCTTTCTACAACGACAAACGGGTCCGTTTGATCGGGGTTGAGGCTGGCGGCCTTGGCCTTTTGACCAAAAAGCATGCGGCCTCGTTGTCTGCGGGAACAATTGGCGTACTTCACGGCACGCGTACCTATCTTTTGCAGGACAAAGACGGCCAAATCACCGGCACTCACTCGGTGTCCGCCGGTTTGGACTATCCGGGCGTCGGTCCGGAGCATGCGTTCTATAAATGGTCTAAGCGAGGAGAATATCATGCGGCCAATGACGCCGATGCGCTCCGCGGATTCAAGCTTTTGTCCGAAACCGAAGGCATTATTCCAGCGCTGGAATCTTCACATGCTATTGGATATCTCGCGCGAAATATAAAGAAATTCAAGAAGAATGACGTGATTGTTGTAGCACTGTCCGGGCGCGGAGATAAAGACGTCACTGAAGTCCAACGGATCCTCGACAGATGAACCTGATCGACCAAACATTTAAAGCGTTGAAGAAACGTAAGAAGAAGGCGTTGGTCGCCTATTTGGCGGCCGGGTACCCGCGCTTTAAAGAGCAGGAAAAGATTATTTTAGCTCTGGAGCAGGGGGGCGTGGATATTCTGGAGTTGGGCATACCGTTTTCCGATCCGATTGCCGACGGCCCCACGATTCAGTTCGCCTCACAAAAGTCGCTGGATAACGGAACGACATTGGCCAAAATCCTCAAATGGATTAGAGCTTTCCGTCCAAAAGTAAAGATGCCCATTGTTTTTATGAGCTATATAAACCCGATAGATGCTTATGGGGTGGAGCGTTTTGCCCGCGAGGCCAAAGCCGCCGGTGTGCAGGGGCTGATCGTTCCGGATATGATTCCGGAAGAAGCGGCGGAACTGCGCAAAACATTAAAAAAGCACAACGTCCATTTGATTCATTTGGTGGCTCCCACCACGCCGGTCCCGCGGCAAAAGAAGGTGGCGGCGCTTTCCAGCGGTTTCCTATACGCGGTATCGGTCCGGGGTGTCACCGGCGCCCGTGTGAAACTACCGGTTGAAACCAAAAGCTGGTTGGCTCGCCTGCGCAAACAATCGCGCGTGCCGCTGTGCGTTGGTTTCGGCATTTCCAGCCCCGACCAAGTGAAAGCGCTGAAAAGCTCGGTGGATGGCTTTATTGTCGGCTCGGCGCTGATCGATTTAATCCGCAAAACATCCGGCAGCAAACGGCCCGAAATGGTTAAACAATTTGCCGCTCGACTAAATAAGGAGTGCATGTAATGGTCGCAAAATCGAAAAAGAAAGAAATTCCCGAAGGGTTGTGGACGAAATGCAAGAAATGCGAAGCCATCGTCTACAACAAGGAGCTGGTCGAGAAACTGAAGATCTGCCCTAAATGCGGCTATAACTTTCCGCTGT
>CAZCJA010000120.1:0-3137 GCA_964499015.1 uncultured Elusimicrobia bacterium | reverse complement strand
AGCCGATTTTAGCCGCGGTGGCTTCGGCTTCATTTAAATTCTTGGCAAAACCCGAGCGGGGCAAGTCCAAGCCGATTTCCTGCATGGCTTTCTTGAACAGGCGGCGGTCTTCGGCTTTTTCGATGGCGTCGAGCTTGGCGCCGATCATTTCCACGTTGTATTTGTCGAGAATGCCGCGTTTGGAAACTTCAACGGCGAGATTTAAAGCGGTTTGTCCGCCGAGCGTGGGCAAAAGCGCGTCCGGGCGTTCCTTGGCGATGATCGCTTCGAGAACGTCGGGCGTGAGCGGCTCAACGTAGGTCGCGTCCGCCAGTTCTGGGTCGGTCATGATCGTCGCCGGATTGGAGTTAATGAGGACGATGCGGTAGCCCTCTTTGCGCAAAGCTTTTACCGCTTGGGTTCCCGAATAGTCGAATTCGCAGGCCTGGCCGATCACGATCGGGCCGGAGCCGATAACCAATATTGTTTTTATGTCTGTGCGTTTAGGCATAAATTTATTTTGTCTCCATCATTTTCATAAAGCGGTCAAAAAGATGTTGAGCGTCGTGCGGGCCGGCAGCGGCTTCCGGATGGTACTGCACGGAAAAAACGGGCTTGGTTTTATGGCGCAGGCCGGCGGCCGATTGGTCGTTCAAATTGATATGGGTGACGAGGACGTCTTTATTCCCCTTCAGCGTCCACTCGTTTCCTTTCTGTTCCGCTTCGACCGCGAAGCCGTGGTTTTGCGTGGTGATGTCCACCTGTCCCGTTTCCAAATCTTTAATCGGGTGGTTCGCGCCGTGATGGCCAAATTTGAGTTTGTAGGTTGTGCCGCCGAGCGCGAGACCCAACATTTGATGACCGAGGCAAATGCCGAACATCGGCACTTTTTTATCGGTCAGCTCGCGAATTGTTTTCACGCCGTAGGTCACGCAGGCCGGATCGCCCGGGCCGTTGGACAAAAGCACTCCGTCGGGTTTTTGCGCCATGATTTCATCGGACGATGTTTTCGCCGGCATCACCATCACGTCGCAGCCGCGTTCAGCCAAACAGCGCAAGATGTTCTGTTTCGCGCCGAAATCAAGCACCACGACTTTCTTTCCTTCACCCGGCCGTTGGCAACCCTCTCCCTTTTGGGAGAGGGACGGGGTGAGGGTTTGCCACGCGCCCAACCCTTCATTCCAGGTGTAGCTTTTTGTGGAGGTGACCGGTGGAACCAAATCCTGCCCTTCCATGCTGGGCAAAGCCTTTGCTTTGCGGATGAGCCCCTTCAAATCTTTGCCGTCGAGGGTGATGAGACCGTTTACAGCGCCCTGCGTGCGCAAGTGCCGCGTCAGCGCGCGGGTGTCAATGCCGGTGATGCCGGTCACGCCGTTTTCGCGCAAGTACTGGTCCAAGCTCATCACGGAACGGTAGTTGGAGACGGTGCGCGAAAGTTCCTGAACGATAAAACCGGAGAGATACAGTTTGCGCGACTCCACGTCTTCGGGGTTGATGCCGTAATTGCCGACGTGCGAGCCGGTCATGACCACCATTTGGCCGTTGTACGAGGGGTCCGTCAAGATTTCTTGATAACCGGTGAGCGAGGTGTTGAACACCACTTCCCCAAATGACTTATCGCTGGGATTGGCGCCGAAGCTCCACCCTTCAAACACGCGCCCCGAAGCCAGCGCAAGATAGGCTTTTATTTTAGCCATGCGAAATCTTTCTCCAGAACCAGCGTCTCCTCCCGGCTTTTGCCCATGGAAACCAGCGCGCATTTGGCGCCGACCGCGCGTTCCAGCTCTTTGACATAGCGTTTCGCTTCCGCAGGGAATTTTTCGAAATCTTTGATTTGGCGCAGATCGCCGCTGAAACCACGGAAGTTTTTGTACACCGGGACTACTTTCGCTTGTTGTACGCGGCTCGTCGGGAAATCCTTCACGGTTTTGGCGCCGATCTTGTAGCCGACGCACAAGCGGATCGGGTCGACGCCATCGAGCACGTCCAGTTTGGTCAAAGCAAAACGTTTGATGCCGTTCACGCGGAACGCGTGGCGAACTTGCACCGCGTCGAACCAGCCGCAGCGGCGGCGGCGTCCGGTGGTTGCGCCGAACTCCTGGCCCTTCGACTGAAGATAATTGCCGATCGCGTTGTTAAGTTCCGTCGGGAACGGACCGTCGCCCACGCGCGTCGTGTAGGCCTTGATCACGCCGAGGACTTCGTCGATGTAGCGCGGGCCGACGCCGGCTCCGGGGCAGACGCCGCCGGAAATCGGGTTGGATGAGGTCACATACGGATAGGTGCCGAAATCGACGTCAAGCATGGTGCCTTGCGCGCTTTCAAATAATACGCGCTTGTTGGCTTCGAGGGCGTCGGACAAAAGGATCGAGGTGTCGCAGGCGAACTTGGCGATGAAATCACGCAGCTTCGGATAATCCTTCATGATTTCCGCGCGGATCGCTTTGATCGGCTTCATTTTTGAAAGAAGCGGCTCTTTCTCGCGCAGGTTCTGATCGAGCAAGGCTTCGAACGTCTCGGGTTCCAAATAATCTGCGACGCGGATGCCGGTGCGGCCCACTTTGTCCGAATACGCGGGGCCGATGCCTTTGCGGGTCGTGCCGATGACGCCGGATTTGTTGCCGGTTTCACGGAGCGTGTCCAAATATTTGTGATAGGTCAGGATGACGTGCGCGGCCAGCGAAATAAAAAGACGGCCTTTGACGGAAATTTGGCGGCTGGCAAGGAAATCCACTTCATCGCGCAAAGCGGCTGGGTCGACAACGACGCCGTTGGCGATCACGCCTTTTTTCCCGGGCTCGAGGATGCCGGACGGGATCAAATGCAGGACGAAATGTTTGCCGTCGAAGACGACGGTGTGTCCAGCGTTGTTGCCGCCCTGATAGCGGGCGATGTAGTCCGAATTTTTACCGATTAAGTGGACGATCTTTCCTTTACCTTCGTCCCCCCACTGCGCTCCAATGACGACCAATGACGACATTAGGCAATCCTCCGTGTGTCCGCAGGTTGTGTGGAAACGCCGAGCTTGTTGAGTTCGTCAACCAAGTGGGCGTAATTGCGGTAATGAATGCCGTGAATGCCGAGTTCGCGTGCGCCTTCGATGTTGGGCAGAAGGTCGTCGATAAAGACGGTTTCTTCGGGTTTGACGTTAAAGTGGT
>CAZCJA010000119.1:0-3417 GCA_964499015.1 uncultured Elusimicrobia bacterium | reverse complement strand
AAATGGTCGACACCTCGGACGAATGGATCACCACACGCACGGGCATTAAAGAACGCCGCGTCGCCGGCCCGACCGAAGCCACCTCCACATTATCCATCGCCGCCGCGAAGAAGGCACTCGAAGCCGCCGAGCTTGACCCGAAACAGCTTGATGTCATCATCGTCGCCACCTGTACTCCCGATTATTTATTTCCGTCCACCGCCTGCCTCGTTCAGAACGCGGTTGGCGCAACCAATGCCGCGGCCTTCGACGTTTCGGCCGCCTGTTCCGGTTTCATGTACGCGTTGGCCACGGCGAAGGGCCTGCTCGATTCCGGAATTCACAAACGCGCGCTGGTCATCGGCGCGGACTCGCTCAGCAAATTTACCGACTGGTCCGACCGTTCCACCTGCATTTTGTTCGGCGACGGGGCCGGCGCTTTGGTTTTGGAAAAGCAGGACAATACGGCGGCTGCGCATAAAGTTCTATCGATCGATCTCGGCGCCGACGGTTCCGAAACTGAAATCCTGCAAATCCCAGGCGGCGGCTCGCGCAACCCGATCGCCAAAGAGGGCTTTAACGGCAAGCCGCCGTACATTCATATGGACGGCAAAGAAGTGTACCGCCACGCGGTCACACGTATGATCGCTACCGCGGAAAACGCGCTGGCCAAAGCCGGCAAGAAACCGACCGATCTCGCGCTGCTCATTCCGCACCAGGCCAATTTGCGCATCATCGAATCCATCGCCAAGCGCATGGAAATGCCGATGGAAAAAGTTTTCTTGAATATTCACAAATACGGCAACATGTCGGCGGCGACGACCATCATCGCGCTGGACGAAGCGCACCGATCGGGCCGCCTGAAAAAAGGCGACCTGGTTGAGCTTATCGCCTTCGGCGCGGGCCTCACATGGGGTGCGGCGGTGATCGAATGGTAAAAATTGCGTTCTTATTTCCGGGACAAGGCTCCCAATACGTTGGAATGGGGAAAAACATTCCGTCGAAACGTTACTTTGACGCCGACGCGATCGTTGGATTTGGGCTCAGCCAGTTAATGCTGGAAGGGCCGGAAGACAAGCTCCGCGAAACCGCGGTGACGCAGCCGGCTCTGTTCGTGACCTCTGCCGTCGCTTGCGACAGACTCGCCGAAAAAGGCATAAAACCGTCGTTTGTTGCCGGACACTCGCTCGGCGAGTATTCGGCCTTGTACGCCGCGGGCGTGCTCACATTCGACGACGCGCTTCGCCTGGTTGTCGCGCGCGGCCGCGCCATGCAGGAAGCGGGGGCGGCTTCTCAGGGCACCATGGCCGCGATCCTGGGACTCAAAGCCGACCAAATCAAACAAATTTGTCAGGACGTCACCGCGGGCGGAGATATTTGCGCCGCGGCCAACTTTAACTCCGATGTGCAGACGGTCATATCCGGTTCCGTGAGTGGCGTGAACAAAGCCATGGAACTGGCCAAAGCCGCGGGCGCCGCCAAAACGATTCCGTTGTCCGTCTCCGGCGCTTTCCACTCGCCATTAATGAAGCCGGCCGCTGACAAGCTCAAGCTGGCCGTAGAGAAAACGCCTTTCGCGGACGCGAACGTGCCGGTGATCACCAATGTCGATGCCAAACCGACCACCGCCGCCGCCGATTTCAAGCGCAAGCTCGTCGAACAACTCGATCATTCGGTCCTGTGGGACGATACGCTGCGCGCGTTATTGAGTAACGGAGCCCAGGCTTTTATTGAAGTGGGAGCGGGAAAAGTATTAAGTTCAATGATCAAACGGCTTGACCGCACCAAGACCGCCGTCTACACCGACGATTTCGAAACGCTGGAAAAATCCATCACACAAACCATTTAAGGAGCGGCACATAACATGAGACTAAAAGACAAGGTAACGTTCATCACCGGAGGCGCCCAGGGCATCGGCCGCGCCATCGCCAACACCTACGCCCGCGAAGGCGCCAAAGTCGTGGTGCTGGACATGAATAAGGACAACACCGCCGCCGCGGCCGCCGAAATCAAGAAAGAATTTAATGTGGATACGCTCGGCGTGACCGGCAACGTCACCATCCTCACCGAGGTGGAAGCCGCCGTGAAGCAAATTGTTGACACTTTTGGTCGAATTGATGTATTAGTCAACAACGCCGGCATCACCAAGGACAACCTGCTTTTGCGCATGTCCGATGCCGAATGGGACGCAGTTCTCGCCGTGAATTTAAAGGGGCCGTTCAACTGCACCAAGGCCGTTTTCTCACCGATGAGGAAGGCCGGCGGCGGCCGTATCATCAACATCGCCTCCATCGTTGGATTGATGGGGAACGCGGGCCAAGCCAACTACTCGTCATCGAAAGGCGGCGTGATTGCCCTGACCAAGACGTGCGCTCGTGAATTTTCAAAGAAAAACATCCTTGTTAACGCGATTGCGCCGGGCTTTATCCGCACCGCGATGACCGACAAACTTTCAGACGACGTCAAAAAGGCTCTTTCGGCACAGATTCCGCTGGAACGGCTCGGCGAGGCGCAGGACGTGGCCAATGCCGCCTTGTTTTTAGCTTCAGATGAGTCATCGTATATCACCGGTCAAGTTGTTTCCGTGAACGGCGGTATGTACATGTAGGGCCAGATCTTCGGAGTTGGGGCAAAGAACATCCGTTCCAAATCCCAAGACCTGGAGAAAATCACAGGAGGTCACACAAAATGGCTGATGAAATTGAACAAAAAGTGAAAGATATTATCGTTGAGCAGCTCGGCGTGGACGCGGCGGAAGTTAAACCGGAAGCGTCTTTCGTCAACGACCTCGGTGCGGACTCGCTCGACACCGTTGAGCTCGTCATGGCGCTCGAAGAATCATTCGACACCGAAATCCCCGACGAAGAAGCCGAGAAGATCCAAACCGTCGGCCAGGCCATCGACTACATCAAAAGCCACAAGAAATAAACAACCATCTCTGACAAAAGTCCCAGGTCCTGCCTCCTTTTTTTAATTAATTAGGGGGTAGGGCTTGGGCACCAATTTAAAAAAATGAAAAAAATAGTTATCACCGGCGTCGGCGTCGTTAGCCCCATCGGAATCGGACGGGACGCATATTGGGCCGCTCTCGAAAGCGGTCAAAACGGCTTCGGCCGCATAACGCGGTTTGATCCGATTAACTCGGACGTCAAAATCAACGCCGAAGTCAAAAACTTCGATCCGCAGCTTTACATCGATAAAAAACGCGCCCGCCGCATGGACTTGTTCACGCAATTCGCGATGGCCGCGGCGCATATGGCGGTGAAAGACGCCAATTTGGACCACACCAAAGTGGACCCGGAACGCGCCGGCGTCATCGTCGGCTCCGGCATCGGCGGCCTTCCTACTATTGAGGCGCAGCATTCCATTCTGCTTGAGAAAGGCCCGAGTCGCGTGTCGCCATTCCTTATTCCGATGCTCATCACAAATATCGCCCCG
>CAZCJA010000118.1:0-3456 GCA_964499015.1 uncultured Elusimicrobia bacterium | reverse complement strand
CAAGCGCTTCTGATGACTGATCACGGGAAGCCGGCGCACCGCGTGCTTCTTCATGATCCGCAGCGCTTCCTTCGTGTCCTCGTCCGGATAGCAATAGATGATCGGCCGCGACATCGCCTCGCGCGCGGTCTTTGCCTTTTTGTTATGCGCCAGATCGCGCTTCGTCACCTCGCCGATGAGGCGGTCGTACTGGCTGATCGGCACGACGTCTTCGTCGCCAATATGTCCGGCCACTTTCAGCAGCGGCGCGTCCGGCGCCGGTACGCCCAAGATTTGGACGCGGCACCGTGGTCCTCCGCCTTGCGTTCCTTCAATTACACTGCGAATCTGATGTATGGCTGAGTAGCACTGAAGTGATTTGTAGATATTGTAAACCGTTTGATCCAACCTCTTTATCCCGTAGCGCGGAATGATCGCCGTGCGTTTCCCTTGAAAGCTGTCCTGTATAATATTGGTGTAATAAAAGCCCATCGGAAAATAAAAACGTTTTGTCGCCGTTTCGGATTTGCCCTCTTTGGTGATGAGTTCTTCATAGTCAAAACTGTGGCTTAGCGCCGGAACGCGCACCACGCGTATGCCCGCAGCCGTCAGTAGCCGTTCTGTTTCGTCAAGTTTTTTGACATAAGTCGTATGCGCAAAACTTTCCACTTCCGTAGCGGTCATGTTTAGAAAACCTTCCAAATCCTTTTCATTCAGGAATGACTTGAGATATTGCAGCTCGTAATTCCCTTCGAGCGACTGCAGAAACTTTGGGTCTTTGTAGGACATGCCGAAGCGCAATATGCGCCGTTTTGCCTCAATTTTTTCATCTACCGAGAGGGAATTGACGATTCTGAGTAATGCCATTGGGTCGGCAAGCAAGCTCGTCTGTACTCCAAACGATGTTTTACCCACGGGAATGTGATAACGATCGCTATGCGAATCAGCCGCCGGCAAAACAATGATTTTTTTACCGAACAGATCCTGTAGATTGGCGAGCACGTCGGTTCGTTCATAGATGGCCGGCTCGCCGATTTGGTATCGGCGGGCGCCGCGCACCGAATTATCCCCGATAAAAACATTGTTCACATCGGAGGTAACAGCCCCGCCTTCTATGTTCCATGTCTTGATGCGGGAAAAATCATTATTGACGATATTGGGCACGCCAAAATCGGAATTAATGACGAGCGAGCTGATCCAGACCGGGCCATGGCCTTCGGCATATGAGGGAAGAAGAGTAAAATGGCCGGTCTGCGTACTGTGTAAAATAATATATGGATCGCGGCCCCATTTCTTAATCGATTCGCCGGTTGTGTTGAAGATGAATCGCACGCGTCGCGTGCCTTGAAAAACCTCTTTCGCCCGTAGGTTGGTCCATAGCGCGTTGGCGTCGACCGAGCGCTTAATAATGATTGCGACGCGGACGTCTTTTCTTAGTGTGCGCAGCAAATCAAACAAGAATGGATCGTCTTGATTTTGGGCTTGCGCAATAACGGCGCGAATTTCTGTGTTGGAATCGGAAATCATTCTAAAACCTGTAGAGTCGGAAATTGAATTTCGAGAAATCGAGGGGGCAGCTAATTCTGGCGGTAGCTCTGCGGCTGAAAGAAGACCGGAAAAAAGGGTTTTAAGAAGGCAAAGCAACATTAAAAACTGTTGATAGTTAGCTATTTTCATGACCAATCCTGTTTATCGCATTGTGGTGCATTATTCCTAAGTCGTGGCGTTTTTTTGATGGGCCCGCGCCATTTGCCCCTGCGAATAGAGGCGAAAAAATGTCATAAAAAATTCATTTGACTATTCTCATAACTCCATTACATTTGATGGAGATGCAGCTCATTAAAACAAATAAAAGCGCATTCAAAAGTCACGCCAAAATAGTTTTGGCGGTCGGCTTGGTTTTAACCGCGGTTTTCCAGCTGCAATCCATCGCCGCAGCGGCGCCATCGGCGCCATTCACGTTGACTCTTCCGTCCGCTTCTGTTGATTTAAGCGATCTTGATGTGCGTGATCATCTCAATCGCCGGATTGCCTCTCCCGAAAAAAAGAATCAGCTTCGCGCCTTGTTTGAGAGAAGCTTGATGGTCCTCGTATTGGAAAATCTCACGCCGGCGAAGCGGCTTTTGAATTTTATTTTAAACCAGTCGTGGAATGGCGCGTTTGGCTGGTTGCACCAGGCCGTTCGTAAAGCGACAGTGGTTTTAGCCGCGTGGATCGCTAAGACAAAATGGGCGCTGACCAGGTTGGCCGAAAGTAGGGGAGCCGTTCACGCCTTCACCAGCCGCTGGCGTCACTATAACGCGCAAACCAATTTCCATTCCCTGATTCCCACACTCCTCTCCTCGACGACACTCCTTCGCTAATCTTCTCTCCGGCTCACCCAGCCCAACCGAAGTCGTTTGACCGCTTCGTGCTTGACGGGTTTTTGTTGTTTTCTCAGAGAGAAGTTGTTTCGACGTTCAACGAAGGAGTTTTATGCTGCAGCTCAACGATGGCAAAAACATTGCGTTTCTTTTTTACGCGCGCGTGCGTGTGGTGTTTTTGCGCGCGGCGTTAGCCGTCGTATGCTTTGGTCTTAGCAATTCAACCGCTTTAACAAAAAACGCCCACGCTGCGGCGAAGATCCCGCCCCGCGCTGTCGAAAATTCCATGGAACCGATTCGCTTTGAAACAATCAAGCCGTTTAAAACCGTCCGCGTGATCCGCACCAACATCACCAACAACGCTTTTGAAGAACTGCTGCTCGCGGAAAAGACTGTTTCCGTTAAACGCAGCACAGGTGTTAACAAGTCGTTACCGCAGGAAACCGATGCGTTTGCCGCGCTGGAACAAAAAATCCGTGCCCTCGGCATGCTTGAAGTCAAATCTGTAAAGCCGCTCGACGGCGTCAAAGTCGAAATCGCGGTGAAAACCGCGGACGGCGAGAAACGTTTTGAGATAGATCCGAGCGGCAGCCTTCAGCCGATTTACGCGGAACTTATGGCGCTTCGCAACAAGGTGCTAGCCGATGGGAAATAAACGCGCTTTCATCGCGTTTGGTTTTTTCCTGCTGGTGACGGCATCATTCACGCCGCTTTTGGTTAAAGCCGAGCCGGTAGCGATCGCCTCGGGCGATACCTCACCAAGTAACCAGCGCCGCATCGCCAACACGTCCAATGGCTACTGGGTGTTCGCGTCGTTCAACGGCGATTTTGCTTGGAGCTATTCGGCAGATGGGTCTGAGTGGACGGCCCCAACGGCGGTGTTCCCGTCGAGCCCGACCGCCGGCGATAAGGGGTCAATTTGGTGGAAGAACATCGCGGGCACGGACTATGTTTATGCGGCGGTGGCTGATGGCGTCAGCGGCGATCAGCCGGTGTTTGTGCGTCGCGGCACGTTGAACTCGAACGGTACCATCACATGGGCGGAAGAGGCGCGCATCAGCTTATACCGCACGACCAACGACATCGAGACGGAGCCCAACTCGCCGGTCGTTCT
>CAZCJA010000117.1:0-3654 GCA_964499015.1 uncultured Elusimicrobia bacterium | reverse complement strand
TACAAGATTTTAAAGGTGATGGTGTGAACCACACCCAGGGTCGTGTGGCTGCGCAGCGCGTAATCGATTCCGAGCGAGATGCTGCCGCTTAAGCGGTCGCTCTGGCCGGACGCCGCCGCCGCGGGGCTGCGGCCCAAGGTGCGGCGGTTGTTTTTGACCGGGGCCGGTTTTTTCTCCACGGGTTTTATTTTCGCCCGTTTATCGCCGCCGACATCATCAAAACGTACGCCGAGGCCGCCGGACGGCTCCAAGATGGTGTTGTATCGCGCGCCCAAGCGGAACGTGAGGTGAGGATTCAGCATCCACTCGGCGCCCAATGATGGCTGGGACTGCTTATCGCGTGTCTGCGTGTAGTCGCCGAGAAAATTGAACCGCTTCCAGGCGAAAGCCGCACCCGCGCGAATGACCGTCGGCAGCGGTTCCTTCTCGGCCACAAATTGTTTGGACGGGCCGATGTTCAAAACCGCGGCGCCGAACGACCACGGCCCGCGTTCTTTGCACAAAATGCCGAAGTCGAACGCCATGTTGGTGCGGCGGGCCTCGTCCAATTTGTTTTTAATGTATTTAAGGCCCACGCCAAAGGCCGCCGGTCCCGCGTCGTACGCAAACGAGCCTTGGATCAGTTCATCGTGGACGCCGAGCTCGCCCATGGGGATGCCGCTGGAATCGCGGCGGTCGTCGTTGGCGTGAAATTGTTTGTACTGCAGGCCCACGGTCACGTTGCCCGCGTCAAAACCATTGGGTCCGATGCGCGAGCGTCCGAGAAAGGGCACATAAAAAGGATAGGCGGCCGCCACTGCGTTCAACGCCGAGTCTTCAAAATAGGATTGGTGGCTGGCGTTCACGTCCAGGCGTTCCAGGCCCGTAAGGCCGGCCGGGTTGTAATCGATCGCGGTGACGTCGCCGTGCATCGCGGCGAAGGAATTGCCGAGCGCGCCCGCGCGCGCGGACATGGGGATCTTCAAAAATTCGAAACCGGTTTCGCCCTGATCGACGAAGAATGCGTGCGCAGGAATAGATAGGAACAGAAATAGCAACGTCATTCCGGCGGAAGCCGGAATCCAGGCCTGGACCCCGGCTTTCGCCGGGGTGACGACTTGAGATGCAGTCGTCACTTAATCACCGTGATCTTGCCTTTGACATTGCCCAGCGAGCTTTCGACGCGGTAGTAATAGAGGCCGGAGGCCACGCGCGCGCCGTCGTCGCCTCGACCGTCCCACGCGCATTCGGCGCCGCAGTTGAGCGTTTTCACCTCTTCGCCGGAAATATTGAAGAACGTTATTTTCTTGTCGGCGGCCGCCGCGATGGAGGCGGGCACGCGGATTTTTACCGTCGCGCTCTGCAGCGGGCGGAACGGATTGGGTTCGGGGAATGTTTCGCCGGGGAAGCCCGGGTTGTAGCCGTAGGTCGTTCCGCTGCCAACCGCGATGATCGCGCGGTACGCGTCCAAGCGCCCGAAACCGTAGCCGCCGTCATAGCCGGGCGCGCCCAAATCGTCGGCGTTGAAATTTAAATGCCGCGTCACATCGGCCACGGACATATTCGGCTCCATCGAACGGATCAATGCGGCCACGCCGGCGACCAGCGGCGCTGCAAAAGAGGTTCCACTTCCGACCATGGTGGTGCCGGGTGTGGGCGACAGCGAGCGAATGTCGACGCCCGGCGCGACAATGTCGAGCGGGCCGCCGGAACAGGAGAAATCGGCCAGAACGTCCTGCGAATCGGTCGCGCCGACCGAGATGACGTCAGGATACGCAGCGGGGAAATTAATCCGGCACGGCGCGCCATCGTTGCCGGAAGCGGCGACGACCACGATATTTTTTGAAATGGCGTACTTGATGGCCGCTTCTTCCGCCGCCGAATTAAAAGACGAGCCCAGGCTCATGTTGATGACCGAGGTCGGGTTGCCGTTCTCATCGCGCGCATCCGCCGCGAACATGATTCCTTCGACGATAGAACTTAATGACCCAAATCCTTCGCTGTTAAGCGCCTTGACCGCAAGGACGCGGCAATTGCGGCAAGCTCCAACAACGTCTTGTCCGTTGGCGGTCGCGCCGATGAGTCCCGCCACGCGCGTTCCGTGAAAAGTACCGGTGTTGTTATCGTCGGGATCGCTGCCCGCCGGTTGTTCTGGGCCGGCAAACGGATCGGTGTCGTTGGTGTCGCCGTCGCCGTTCCAGTCGATGCGGATCTGCGCCCCGTGGGCGCCGTTTAAATTCCAAAAATTTAGGCCCGAATGCGGATTGGCGATGCCTGTGTCGATCACCGCGACCACGGTGCTGGTCGAGCCTTGCTCCCTATCCCAGGCGTTATAAAGGTCCAAATGCGCCGCGTTGTAAAAATATTCAATCGCGTCGCCGGGCATGTCCAGCGCTTTGATGAGAACGTTGGGTTCGGCGGAAAGAATATCGGGATCGGCGGACAATTTTTGCAGGAACGAACCGATCGTTTCGGTGGCCGGCACGGGGAGAACGTCCACGCCGATCTTTTCCAGTGAACTCACGGCCGCGATTCCGAACGTTTTCAGCACGCGCGATTGGGTGCTTGGCGCGCGCCCGTTTTTGTAGCGCACGAGCACTTGATTGGCCGCGCGCACGGTCTCGCCGGAGGCGGTTTTAACGCTTAATGTGGCGCCGCGCGCAAAATCGGCAAGAAGGGTGAAAAAAAGTGAAAAAAGGAGACATGTGAGGAGCCGTTTCGGGAACATTTTTCATAGTGTAAACCATGGTTTTCGTGAAATCCATAAAAAGAAAAAAATATGTTTTTTCCGTCGAGGAACGCCGTTTTTCGCAGGAGATTCTAAACTTGACCACTAACAATATGTTGTGGTAGAAAACACGTCACCCCACAACATGTCGTCGTGAGGAACGTTTTTAACGAGGTGCAGCAATGTCGATGGAAACCCTAACCAAGTCTCTCAAACCGAAAAAAGGCCTTAAAGTCTCACACCGTTTTGGTGCCGCCGGAACCGATCCGTACGCCACCCTGGAATGGGACTCGCGCACAAGCCAGATTACCAACCCCGACGGCTCCATTGTTTTCAAGATGGACAACGTCCGTGTGCCCAAGAATTGGTCGCAAGTGGCCACCGATATCATGGCCCAAAAATACTTCCGCCGCGCCGGCGTGCCGGTGGCCCTTAAACGGGTGCACGAAGCGGATGTGCCGATGTGGCTGCAGCGCAGCGTGGCTGACGAGGCCGCTCTCGCGAAAGTGGATGAAGCTCATAGATTTACGTCAGAAACAGATGCCGGCCAGGTGTTTCATCGCTTGGCGGGTTGCTGGACCTACTGGGGCTGGAAACACGGTTACTTCCTGACCGAAGCCGACGCCCGCGCTTATTACGGCGAAATGGTCATTATGTTGGCCCGCCAGATGGCGGCGCCGAATTCCCCGCAATGGTTTAACACCGGGTTGCATTGGGCTTATGGTATTTCTGGGCCGGCGCAGGGCCACATGTTCGTCGATCCTGAAACCGGCCGCATGTCGCGCTCGGTGAACGCTTATGAACACCCGCAGCCCCACGCCTGCTTCATCCAGTCCGTCACCGACGACCTGGTGAACGAAGGCGGCATCATGGACCTGTGGGTCCGCGAAGCACGCCTCTTTAAATACGGCTCCGGAACCGGCTCCAACTTCTCGGCCATCCGCGGC
>CAZCJA010000116.1:0-3658 GCA_964499015.1 uncultured Elusimicrobia bacterium | reverse complement strand
GCGCGCAGACTACGCGACATCAGCGGCTGCGACGGCATCATGATCGGCCGCGGCGGTCTCGGCAATCCCTGGATTTTTGCGCAGATTCGTTCCGCGCTGTACACCAACGAGCCTGTGGTCATGCCCAACGCCGAAGAACGGATGCAAACGGTTCTCGAGCATTTTGATTTGGAAGTGAAGCACGAAGGCCCGGAGCGGGGTTTATTCCACATGCGCCGCATCGGCGCGTGGTACATCGAGGGCCAGCACAACGCGGCGTTTTATCGCAACGAGTTAAATCGCTGCACCAGCATTGAAGCCATGCGCGACATTCTCAAAAAAGCCATGGACCCCGCGAACCAAACCAAGCCGGTCGCGGCTTAGTTCCCGTTAATAAGAACGAATCCAAATCCACCCAGTCGAACTTTCCGTCGCCAATCGCCCATTGCACGCTCGTCGTTAATCCCCGGGCCGATTCCGCCATGCAGCTGATCATGGTGCGCATTTTGTGTTGGCGGGCGATCGATAAAATTTCCCGCGCTTCGCTTAGGCCCGTTTTCGCGATCTTGATCACGATCCCTTTGGCCGCGCGGCGTTTGATGATTTCCTTAACGGCTTTCAAACTGCCCGCCGATTCGTCGGCGTAAATGGGATACGGGCTCGCCTTCTGGGCTTGGGCCAGCAGGTGGAGATCTTTTTTCGGGGTCGGCTGCTCGATGGCCGCGATGGGCCATTTGTTCCGGCGCGCGGTTTTTACCAGCCGTTTTATATCGTTCAGATCGTAGCCTTGGTTGGCGTCGATCCACAACGCAATGCCGCGAAAATTTTTGTGCAGCGCGGCCAGGCGCCCCAAATCGTAGGCGAGCGGATGCTTGCCCACCTTCACCTTAAACCGGCGGAAGCCCTGCTTATAATAGGAGCGAGCAACTTTGAGTGTCGTTGCCGTGTCCCAGGACGAAAGCGTGACGTCGGTTTGCACGCGTTTGTCGGATTTCCCAAAAAATCGCCGCAGCGGAATGTTTTTTTCAGCGGCCTTTGCGTTTAATATCGCGGACTCAAGAGCGCCGAGGGCCGTGGGATGATTTGCGCGCGGTATTTTGTTGGGGTTTATTTTTCTGAGCCAGCCGCTCATCGCTTGCCGCGTTTCGTGCGGCAGAGCCAGTGACGCGGAAGCTTCCGCCCAGCCGGCAGCGCCCGATTCGAGAACGACTTCGACCGCCAGATTTTTGGAAACGGTCTTGGAACCGAGCGCGGTGACAAAGGGATGGCGCATCGTCACGTTTCGGGGGGAAAGTGTGATAGTCTTTACCGAACTCATGCGCCGCATCATAACAATCTTGCCCATACTCGTCCTTGTCTTGGCGCCGCTGCAGGCCTCGGGCGACGATATAGAATCCCTGATTGACACGGAAAAAGTCGAACAAGAACCCGCGCCGGACGCCGGCGGCGACGATGTTCCCCCTGCTTTTTTGCTGGGAGACAGTTCGTCCGTCGCGCTTTATTCGTCGTCGGTCTATGGCGGCGACCCGAGCCCGATCTGCGATTCTTTTCCGTTCGATGAACTCATCGACATGAACGATAGCGATCCGCTGGCCGAAGACGTCGTTTTGAATATGCGTTTGCCGCGCGTGAAGCAGACGGTGGAAGAGGCCTGTCTGATCCGGCCCGGCGACGACGTGCTCGCGGTTGGCCGCGGTCGGCAAACATGGGTGCTCATTCGTGATTTTGTCATCCGCAAAGCCCCGGGGGTCTGCCCCAGTGATTCACCGTATTCGTTGACCGCGCGCGTGGACACGGTTTTGGCGGACGAGCCGCTTTTTTATTCCACCGACGCCGATTTAAAGGAAGGGGAAAATGATTTTCGGTTGATCGCGATGTCGACAGCCTCGCGCGCGCCGTTAACGGGCGTTGTCGCGGACATTCAGGAGTATGATGTGCGCATGGCGACGGTGAGCGCTTCCAATGTCGATGCCTTTTTTCATCTCAAGCGCCGCCAGTTGACGCCGGAAGACGACGGTTTCCCCAACGAAATGGTGCTGTGGCAGAGCGGCGACCAGATTCAAATATTAAGCCAGGAAGCCGTCGACAGCGTGGGCGGCTCGGGCCGGCTCAATGTGGAGGCGGTTTTCGACTACAATCGCGACGGACGGCTGGACGTATGGATCCGCGGCGACCAGAAGAAATGCCCGTTCCATTTGTTGTACGAGGGCGGCGAAGAGGGGTTTATTCCGGTCGACCTTCCGAATAAGCCCTGTTCATGCTGAAAAAACGTGTCAAAAATCACACCTTCCTGCCCTTGAGTTGGCATAGGTGATCATGTATCCTTAAAAAAAATTATGGAGATCTTTTACCGCCTTTTGTTCGGCCATCTCCTGGCCGACTTCACATTCCAGACCAACTTCATCGCTGATTGGAAGCGCCGGAAATTCATTGGCCTTCTTCTGCATGTCGCGCTCCATCCTATTTGTTATGTCGCGCTGACCTGGGACTATCTGGAGCAAACCTGGGTGACGTTCGGCTCGTTCGAATTGGGCGGTTGGGCGTGCGTGATCATCGCGACGTTCGCGCATTTTGCCGAAGATTGGCTTCGCGTTTCGCTGGTGAACCGCGGCTGGCCCGATAACACGCTTTTCTATGCCTGGGACCAGGCCGTTCATTTGGTTGTTTTGTGGTTCCTTGCACCGACATCGACACAGCCCATCCTATATACATGGCCGATTTTGGGGTCCTTGTTTGTGCTGGTGACGCATTGCGCCACGGTGACGGTGTGGTTTGTCGAAAAGGACATTTACGGACGCGATTACCCCGCCACTGAGGAAAAATACATTTCCATGATGCAGAGGCTGGTGGTGTGGCTGGCCTTTTTCTTGCCCGATCCGTGGTGGTTTTTGGTGCTGGTGGCGGTGGTTGTCTCCTATGGGCGGCACGTTTGGACGCGGCGGCTGGAGTTCAGCTGGGCGAGCGTCGCGATGGGAAATCTACTTGCTATAGGTTGCGGCCTTTTGGCACGATACGGCCTCGGCGTTCATTTCTAACATGAAAAAATTATCTCTTACACTTATCTTCGCGGCCGTTTTTGCGGTTGTCCTCCATGCGGGGCACCCGGAGCACGCGCATGCGTCGGCGACTCAGCATGACTGCTCGTTCTGCCAGGTCGTCACGATTTCCACCGCGCCCGCCGCCGCTGTTATCATTCCCCATTTTGAAGCGACCAGCGATGTGTTGCCCAAATTTGTCGTTCTTGCCTCAAGCAAACTATCTCTCCTCCCCGATAATCGCGGCCCGCCCGCGGCTTAAGCACACCTCATCCATCAAACACCCACGTCCGTAGTCCGTCCGGACGGGGCATCATTCATTTGAGAGGTTCACATGAAAACGCTTAAAGCATTACTATTGTTGTCCTTTATTATTACACCGTTGCACGCAGAAGAGCCCGCCGCGTGGCTGCGCACGCGCGTCTCCAACGCGCTCAATCCCAAAATCAGCGTGATCGGCGATTTCGTCGGCCAGACTGGCCCGCGCCGCGAATCCGAAGATTTTTCGATGCGCGAAATTGAAGTGGCCGTGCAGTCTGAAGTCGATCCCAATACCCGCGCTGATTTCTTTTTCGGCATGCATGAAGGAGAATCCTTCGAACTTGAAGAAGGGTATATCACCCTCTTGTCGTTGCCCTTGGGGC
>CAZCJA010000115.1:0-3700 GCA_964499015.1 uncultured Elusimicrobia bacterium | reverse complement strand
GGGCGGAAAAGTGATGTTGTTCAATATGATGCAGCACGACGACGGCACGGGCCCTTTGACCGCTGCGATTGGCTCGCCTTATTTTTTAACGCTCGCCACCGGAGAAGGCATGCTCTATGCCTGGAACGAGTACGAAGAACTGATGCGTTCGGCTGGATTTGCTGACGTTCATCGGAAAAGGCTGCCGCGGGATCACGGCATTATTATAGGTGAGAAAACAGTTAAAACTTAACTTCGATTTCCACGTCGGTGCGCTCGCCGTCTTCTTTGAACGCGGCGTCGTACGCTTCGCCCACGCTGAACATGGCCATGGTCGCTCTCACCGTCACAAGGCCGGAATAGCGGTACTCCGTCGAAATATCAAATTCTGTTCCCAACTCTTTCTTCCCCGCCAAATTGTTGACCGCTTTGTATTGGTAATAATCGATCGCGAACGTCCATTCGGCCCACGGCGTCAGTTCCAAGCCAAGGCGTCCGGTGCGGATTCCTGATGTATAGGCCGGGAGGCCGTCGTTCGAGGCGGAGGCCGGGGCAAACGGGCTCGCCGGAGAATACGCATCGGAAAATGTCGCGGCGAAGTAGCGTCCGTAGCCCTGCCGCTCAAGACCGGACCAGCGGCCGGCAAACGTCGGGCGAAACGCCTCGTCGGTGTTCGGCGTACTGACTTTATCGCCGGAGCCGTGCGAATATTCTATTAGCGCGCCAAAGCGGCCGATCTTTTTGGTGTCTTGTTTTCCGCCCAAGCCGATCATGTAGGCGTTGCCTTTTAAATCGACGTCAGGCTGGCCAACTCCGCGTTCAACCGTTCCGCCCTGCTGGTAATACGCGCCCTTAAAATAAGCGTCCCGCAAATTGGTGATGAAACGCACGCCGTAAATCAAACGGTCAATGGAGGCTGCCGCAAACGGCGTCGTGGCGCCGCCGAGCTCGTAGGTCCCCGGATTTTTATTGTTGTCCAAGAGTCCCATGAATTCCCATCGGACGGTGTCGCGGTCGTAGCCGATTAAAAGGCCGTACAAATCGTTGTCCATCTGGCCGTTGATGTTCTCGCTGATCTTCGCGGTAAAGGCGTCCAAATCGAATTCTAACGCGCGGAACGGCGAACGGAAATTAACGCGGAGGGCGTCAAAGCCTAGATCGTCGTCCGACAGAATTTGCCCCTCTCCCCAACGAATGGGTTGGCGACCCGCTGTGACCACAATGTTCCCTCGCCAAATGTTCGGTAGGCGCACAAACGCGTTCTGAACGAAGAGATCGCCGTTGGCGTCGGGATAACGGGTCACCAAAGGCGTGGTGGAGCTTTCCATGCCCCACGGCGTGATGGATTGCACGCGCACAGTGGCTTCGACGTCGCGGCTCAAATCGGTGGTCAGATAGGCTTGAATGCGCTGGTCGTAATAGCTGGAACCGCGGAAACGGCTGTCGTGCGGGGTGATCTTAACGCCGCGCAACAGATAGTCGGCGCCCAAATTAAGGCTGGTGGCGCTATGTGCGCTGGAAAGAGGCAGTAATAAGGAGGAGGCAATGATCAGCTGTTGAAGTTTCATTTTGAGTGAGCGAATTGTAACAGAGGGATACACAAAAAGAAACCCCCAGTCGCCTAAGGCGACCAGGGGTTTCTTGGTTTAAGACGTAATTACGTGCTTAGTTTTTCGGATCGATCTGCTGCATGCCGCCGCCGTTTCCGCCCCATTTAACCGATAAACGGGTGAAGAGTTCGGTGATGTCGTCTTTTTTGACGCCCGGTGATGTTCCGACAATTGCGCTGTCGGGTGAGAGCATCGCGTAGCCGAGCTGGGCGTTGATGTTGTCTGAATGGCGGAAATTCCAGACCAAGTCAATTTCATCGCCGTAGCTGTCTGCGTTTGGACCCGCCGACATTGCGCCGTCTTCAGCCGTATTAAACGTATACCAGTTGAAGCTGAACATCGAGCGCGGGCAAAGTTTCGGTGAGAAGGTGAAGCCGAGGTTGAATACTTCCAATCCCTGACCCTGTGTTCCGGTGTCGAGGCCCTGGCCGAGCGGCGTGGAGCTCAGAGTGTTGCTCTTGCCGAAGATTTCGCCGAGCAAACGATCGGAGCTGTTGAAGCCGAGCGCGCTGAAGTCACGGAAGGATTCATCTTTCGTGTCGCCGGTGTTGTCGTCGCCCGAGGCCATGAGCCAGTTGGCGTTGAAACCCCATGAACCCGCCGGACCTTCTGCGAGATTAAAGCCTGCGCCCAAGTCGAGAGCGCTACCTTTATAGTCACGCATGGTGTTCTTGTTTTCACCGTCGTTCATGAAGTACTCGGCGCGATACGTCAGGCGGTTATCCAATGCGCTGCCGTTGATGCCCACGCGGTAGGTCGCGAGCTTGTTGCTCAACGAAGACCGGGTCGATGTGGTGCTTTCTCTAACGCCCCACACGTAGCCAGCGTTGACTCTCGCGTTGGGAACCAGGCTCGGGAACACAAAGTCCAAGGAGCTAAGGTTCGTATCAGAGGCGCCCGAATCGTCCGCGTTGGTGTTGGCGCGGGTATCGTTGTCGGAAAGTTTCCCGAGGAAAAGATCCGTGTGGACGAAATTATTGCGATGCTGGAGCAACAAACCGTCAATCGCATTGATCGACATGTTGTTGTCGTCTGTCGGAGAGATGTTCCAGATCATATCGCCGGGGTTGCCGACATATTGTCTGCCCAACCGTGCACTGACACCGGCATAGAAATTAACAATGTCCAAATAGACGTTGTTAAAAAAGATGTTTGCCGTTTCATTGTCAATGCTGCTGGCGGAACCGGCTGTGCCGGCAATGTTTCTGCCGAACTGGCCGTCATGGCGTCCCAATTCCACGCGGAACCGGACGTTTTCGGTTACGTCGCCGTTAACGCCAAGGCGCTGCCGCGTAACGACTTCGCCGCGGTGGTCTGACGTGGCTGCTCCGTCTTCACGGTCCACTTCATTTTTGGCTGAGTATCCTCCGAATTCCAGAGAACCGTCAAAACTGAGATTCTCCAATCCGACGAAAGCCGAAGAACGGCCCACACCGGTTACGACGAGCACTATGGCTAGCGCCATAAGTTTTCTCATTTGTATCCCCCTTATGTATTTTAATGCCGAAAAACGCATTGATATAACAGCGGTATTGTATCAGCGAGATTTTAATTTGTCCATTATTTGTCGAGCATTTTCTGCCCACGGAGAGGTCGGATAGAGGTCGATGAGGTGGCCGAGGGTTTCCTGGGCTCCCGCGGCGTCGTTGGAGGCGGCCAAACTGCGGCCCAATGACAGCTGAATGCGGGGTGCGAGGAAATGTTCGGCGTGGTCGGTCATGAATTGACGGTATGTTTGCGCGGCGGCGGCGTTGTCCCCTTTTTGTTCATACGCGAAGCCCAAATTGGACAGCGCGAGCGGACGAATCGGGTGTTTGGCGGCCGATGTGGTGATTTGGGAAAGTTTGGCGATCGCGTCATCGAAGTTCCGTTCCAAAAGCGCGACTTGGCCCAAATAAAACGTGGCGTAAAGTCTTGCGTCGGCATCGGGCGTCGTTTGGCTGACATTAATAAGGATTTGCTTGGCTTCGGCCGGTTTGCCCATGCCGATAAACGCCTGCGCTTGCGAAAGGCGCGTCCAATCGGTTTTGGTCTGATCGGCGCGCTGCAGAATGAAGACGCTCGCAACCAAAATGGTGGCCAGCAAAACGCCGGCACCCGTTAAAACCGCC
>CAZCJA010000114.1:0-3705 GCA_964499015.1 uncultured Elusimicrobia bacterium | reverse complement strand
GTAGCCGGTGTCGCCGGTGCCGGTGCCGGTCGGATCGCCGCCTTGGATCATGAAATCGGCAATAACGCGGTGGAAAATGAGGCCGTCATAGAAGCGGCGCTTGGTTTTTTGGCCGGTTTTCGCATCGGTGAATTCTTTGGTGCCGTTGGCGAGACCGACAAAATTGTCGACGGTTTTCGGCGCCGCATCCGGAAGAAGTTTCACTTTGAACGTGCCCATATTGGTTTTAAAATTCGCGATCATATCGCCCCTTTTAGCGGCGTCCGCGGCGTGGACATGCGAGCCAATCAGCACGAACAATCCGGCAAACAGCGCAGTTAGTAGTTTTTTCATGTGTTTTTTCTCTCCTATGTATTGAACTTTGGAAAGCCCGGCGAGTATATCTAAATTAGGATGCCTGGCATCGGGCCTTGCGTGGTGCTATGCTTCATCTCATGGACAATAAAAACGGCAGTTCACTCATCGACGACTTGCGGACCGTGGTCAAAGACACCGTTGACTACGCCGGCAGCGTGGGCGCTCTATTGCAGGCCCGCCTTACGTCTTACGCGCTCTCCACGATTTTGTTCATCTTGCTTATCGCCTTTGCGAGCCTGCTGCTGATCGCCGCGTTCGTTTTCTTCAATATCGCCGCCGGCGTGCTGCTCGCGCGGGCGTTGGGCAGCCCCGGCTGGGCGCTTCTCATTATGGGCAGCTTTTACCTGGTCTTATCGGCCATTCTCGGCGGCGTCGCCCTTTCATGGGCGAAGAGGCTCAAGTCGTGAGCCTGTTTCCATCCGAACGCATCTCGGACCTGGAGCGGGACGTCCGCCTCAAACGCGACATTCTTTACCGCAGCCAGGACCGCTTGGTGGACCGCGCCAAATCCCAACTCACCGCCAAGACAATGCTTAAAGGCGGGCTCATGGGCGCTCTCGTGGGATTGCCGACGCTTTTTTTGGCGGGCCGCTTTATGATGGGCGGCGGACTGATTTCGAAGGTGGCCAAGGCGGGCCTTCTTTTTGGGATGAAAACCGCGGCCCCAGTCATCAAACCGATGGTCTCGTCCCTCGTTAAAAAACTTCTGAAAAAATTCTAAGCCGCGTCCGGCTCACGCCGCGATGACGCGGTTGCGGCCATTTTCTTTGGCTTGATACATCGCCGCATCCGCCCGCGCAATTAAATCGTTCGCCGTTCGTCCATGCGTTGGGGAATGAGACAGCCCGATGCTCACCGTAATCCGCAGCCGTTCAAACCCTGACGTGATGATTTCCCGCTCGAATCGCGCGCGAATGCTTTCCGCTTTGCGCACCACGCCGTCCAACTGGGCGTGCGGCAGAAGAATGATGAATTCCTCCCCGCCATACCGGCCCACCACGTCGGTTTCATAAACCGACTCCTTTAAAATCTGCCCGACGCGGGCCAGCACCGTGTCGCCCGCGGCGTGGCCATGGCCGTCGTTGACGGCCTTAAAGTGGTCGATGTCGATCATCAAAAGACAGAACGGCGAATTAAAGGCGTTGGCTTTTTTAATTTCCTCATCGAGGCGTTCCATAAACGCCTGGCGGCGCAGAACGCCGGTCAAGCCGTCCACTCTCGAATGAAGTTCCATTTGATTGAAGAGCAGCGCCTTGCTGAGCGCAAGCCCCAATTCCTTGCCGAATTCGTTGCCGAGCCGGATGAGCTCCGCCTCCGCCCGGTCGCTGGCATTCTTTAAAAACAAAATTCCAGTGAGGACCTCGCCATTGGCACTGGCTTTCATGACCGGCACCTGCAAGACCGGCACCACTTCCTGCACGCGCGGCGGATACAAAAACTGTGCGGCCGTGGGCAGCGCGCCCGCGGCCGGCGGCTCCTTGCTCCAGCTGCCGCGCCGGTGCAGCAGATCGAGCTTGCCGTGCTCATTTAATGAATACATCAAGAACTCGTGCGAGCCGAAAATTTTCTGAATGCCGGTGGCCAGCCGCGGCGCCATTTCTTTCCACGACAGCGCTTCCGCCAGCGACTTGGCCAGCGCGTAAATCTGCAGGGACATATTGGCTTCGTTTTCCGCGGCGAGCACCTGGGCCTTCAACGCCGAGTGGCGCGCTTTGGCCTGGACCAAATTATGGTTGGCGTGATCGGTCACGGCGGCGTCTTTGGCGCTCAGCATGTTCGAAATCTTTACCGCGGCCACGGTCAGCAGCAGGCACGACGGAACTTGAGCGAAGAAAAGCATTCGCGCAGAGGCGTCACCCGCGGCCAGTCCCGCGCCCATATGCGCGGCGATCGCCGCGACGCCGAGCCCCACCGCGGCGATGGGGCCCGCCAAAATACCGAGAACAGGCAGAGTCGCCGTTAACAAAACCAAATAGATGGCGGAATTCACAACTTCCCCCGCACGCGGTTCCGGCCGCCTTGCTTCGCCTGATAAAGGCGTTCGTCGGCTTTGCGCAAAAGCTGCTGCGCGCTGGTGGCGTCGTCCGGGAAACCGGCGACGCCGAAACTCGCCGTGCACGCGATAATGATCCGTCCGGTATCGAACGGCTGGCCGACCAGATCGCGGCGAATGTTCTCGGCGATACCGCGCGCGGCCTCTTCATTTGTCTGCAGAAGCAAAATGGCGAATTCCTCGCCGCCGTAGCGCGACACCACATCGACATCGCGAACATTGCGCGCCAGCACATGCGCCACGCCCTGCAAAATCGCGTCACCCGCCTGATGGCCGTGCGAATCGTTAACCGATTTAAAGTGGTCGATGTCGACCATGATGACGGAGAGCGGCTCCTTGTAGCGGCTCGCTTCCAATATTTGCGCTTCCAACTGTTCCTGGAACGCCTTGTGCGTGATCAGCCCGGTTAAACTATCGCGCAGCGCCGTGTCCTGCACTTGGCCGAACATCAACGAGTTGTCGAGTGAAAGCGAGGCCAAACTCGCCAAAATTTCCAGTACGCGAAAATCGTCTTTGCCGAAGACCGGCCCGCCGTCGCCGCCCACGCGCAATATGCCGGCCACGCTTTGCTGGGCCATCACCGGCACGGCCATTAGCGGCTGGGCCTGCGGCGAAAATTTAACGGAATTATCGGGCACCACCACCGGACCGCGGCGCTGCACCACCATCGCGTCCACCGGATCGTTGGTTTGTCCGTAGGAGATCGCCACCGCGCGCGACGGGAAAAGCGTGCCGGCGAGATCAATCAGCTTTTTCTGAATTTCGGCGGGGTCCAAGAGAGCGCCCAATTCATGGGCGGCGCGCGAAAGCTTGCGGCGCTGTTCTCCCAGCGTGGCCAATTCGCGCAGGCGATTTTCATAAAAAGCGGTTTCCCCGGCGAGCGATTGCGTGTCGCGATGAGCGTCGTCGGCCTGCGATTGGAAACTGCGACGGCGTTGGGCGAGCTTTTCTTTCTGCCAATACAAAAGGAACGAGGCCGCATAGATCGAGACCAATAAAACGGGCAGGGCAAACATTTGCTCGGGCGAGGTTTTGGTCAGGCAGAACACGCCGGTGAGCGTGGTAAAGGCGACCATCATGAACGCGCCGGCGCCGTAGCCGGACAGCTGAGCGCAAAAAATCAGGAAACCGACGGCCGCAAAAAGAGGAAGCACCTGCGAGGACGAGAAGAAGAGCGCGGCGCTGGCCGCGAGGAACAAAGTGGTGAGAAGACCGATGATGAGGTGGTTACGTTTTCGACCCATGAAAGACGGCGTCCTTGCGGACCGCGTCTTTCAGGGTTGTGAGAAGCCGGC
>CAZCJA010000113.1:0-3923 GCA_964499015.1 uncultured Elusimicrobia bacterium | reverse complement strand
GCTGGCGCATGATCCGGCCGCGGTCGCCCGTTTGGCCGCGGAACCGCACGAACCGCAGCGCATCCTCGCCTTTAAGCAAATGACGTCCGGGCTCGAAATGGATATGCACTTTGCCCGCATGATCATCGTAATGCATCGGCTGGCGCACCGTCACCCAAACGCCGCCCAGCAAATCGACGACTTTGGTGAATCCCGAAAAATCAGCCTGCACGAAATACGGAACCTCGACGTCCACCTCATCCGAGGAAAAGATGTGGCTGACGCCCTTGAGCACTTCCATCGACGCCACGCGCGCGTCGGACGTTTTGCGGAAATGGTAGCCGTAAATTTCATTGACGCGATTAAAGAGGTAGCCAGGCAGGTTAATTTTCGTGTCGCGCGGGATGGATAGAAGCGTGAGAATATTTTCCGCCGGATTAAAGACGGTAACGAGCAGCGTGTCGGTGTGGCGAGACAAGTCAGCCGCATCCAAACCGAACAGCAGGAGCGGAACAGGCTCGCCTTGGCGGATCGCCGCGGCGACCGGCGAGCGCGCGGCGCCGTAAATGGACAAAAGGATCGCGATCAAAAACGTAATCGCGACGCCGCGCTGATATTTCAGGTGTTTTTTCATCAGCGCGCAATCATAGCGTTCCAGACGTCGACCGCAAATGGATGGATTGTTTTGCGCCGCTTCACGTACCATTTCAGTTTCTGCGTCATGGCCATCTTAAACCCTTCTTCAAGATTATTCATCGCCGCTTGGCGGATTTTGCGCAACCGCAAGCGCTTGCGGTCGTGATTGGCGAAGTCGGCGATATAGAGGACCTTGTCTTCACGGCTCATGCGCAAATTCCCCAGCGTGTGCGACATCACCGCCTGCAGCGATACCGGGTCCGTCAGCCACCCCCTCTCTTTGGCATAAGCGGCGCCGACGTAAGCGTGATACATGTTCGGGGAATGCGCGCGCATAAAATCCGCGTGCGGGATGGAAAGTTTTTTCTTCGCTGCATAGGCCTGCAATTTGGCGGGCGTCCATTCCTTTGCGCAGTCGTGAAGCAGCCCTATGATATAGGCGCGCTCGGGATTCATGCGATGGCGTTTGGCCAAGCGCTCCGACAAGCGGGCCACGGAGAGCGAATGGCGGTAGCGCGTCTCGGAAAGCGTTTTGCGCATTTCTTCCTTTAATATTTTTCGCTTAACGCTTGGCAGCACGCTGGCGTATCTCCCGTGAGGAAACGTCCGGAAATCGTTCCTTCAAATAGATTATTTTCTGCCCGTACATGGTCTTAGGCAAGTTGTTTAGTGCGCCGGGGCGCCGCGCCACCGCCAGCTGCGCCTGTTCGACGATTTTGCGCGGTCCTTTCCAATGTTTAAAGCTTTTAATCGCGTCCGATCCCAAGATCAAAAAAAGCTGGTGCCGCGGAAATTTTCGTTTGAAATGCGTGACGGTGACGGCCGTGTAGGACGGGCCGCGGCGCTGCACTTCCCACAGCGAAACGTGAAACCCTTTTTTTCCTTTAAACGCGCGGCGCAAGCCGGCCACGCGTTCCGGGATTGGGCCCTGCTTGCAATCTTTTTTAAACGGACTGTTGGAGAGAATCAGATAAACGCAGGAGAGTTTGAGTTCGCGCTTTGCGGCCGTGGCGAGTTTGACGTGGGCGTGATGGACCGGATCGAAAGATCCGCCGTAGAGTCCGATCCTCATTCCCGTATCTGTCCGGTTCCTTCGACGATGTATTTGGTCGTGGTGAGCTCGCGCAGGCCCATCGTGCCGCGCGCATGGAATTTTTGCGTGGAAATGCCGATTTCGGAACCGAAGCCGAACACGCCGCCGTCGTGAAGGCGTGTGGAGGCGTTCACCATCACGCAGGATGAATCGACCGCCTTTTGAAACAGCTCCGCGGCGGCCTTGTCTTCGGTGACGATGGAATCGGTGTGGCCGGAACCAAAGCGATTGATGTGCGTGATCGCCTCTTCCAAATTGTTCACGACCTTGATCGAAACGATTTTGTCGTGATATTCCTTGCCCCAATCCTCGTCGGTGGCCGGCTTTGCGTGCGCAAAGAGCCCGACGATGGTTTCATCGCCGCGGATTTCCACGCCCGCTTTCACGTACAGAGCCGCGATTTTGGGCAGAATGTCGTACACCATGTGCTCGTGGATGAGCAGGCTTTCCATCGCGTTGCAGACGCCCGGACGCTGGACTTTGGCGTTGTAAGCGATATTCACCGCTTTCTCGGCGTCGGCCGACTTATCGACGTAAACATGGCACACGCCTTTGCCGTGGCCGAGCACGGGCACGGTGGCGTCGGCGGAAATGGCTTTGATCATTTCTTCCGAGCCGCGAGCGATGATGAGGTCGACCAGGCCGTTTAAACGCGACATGATCTGCGTGCTGCGGCGGTCCTGCGGCGGCAAAAATTGCACCGCGTCTTTCGGGATCTTGGTTCCCGCCAACGCTTTGCCGATCACATCCACCAAAATTTTATTGGAATGGAACGCTTCCGAGCCGCCGCGCAAAATAACGCCGTTGCCGGCTTTCAAGCACAAACCGGCGGCTTCCGCGGTCACGTTCGGCCGCGCCTCATAAATCATGCCGATCACACCGAGCGGCACGCGCACCTGGCGGATGCTCATCCCATTCGGCCGAGACCACTCGCGCAATACGTCGCCGATCGGATCGGCGAGCGCGGCCATTTCCCGCAGGCCCTGGGCGATGCCGTCGACGCGCGACGCGTCCAACGTCAAACGGTCAATCAGCGCTTTGCTTTGGCCGGCTTTGGTGGCGCCTTCCACGTCTTTCACGTTTTCCGCGATGATCTGCGCTTTGGCGGCGCTAATTTCCTCCGCCATTTTTAAAAGAGCTTTGTTCTTATCCTCCGTGGTCAACAGGGCGAGCGCCTGCGACGCCGCTTTGGCTTTAATCGCCTGCGTCGTGACCTCGTCGCGCAACTTGTCTGAATCCACGGATGCTGTTTTCATTTCACCAATTGCCTTAACACATACGGCAGAATGCCACCGTGTTGATAGTACTCGACTTCCTTGGGGGTATCAATTCGCAAAAGCGCGTTGAACTCCTTGGCGCCGGCTTTGCCGGTGGCGATTACCTTGACCACCTTTAACGGTTCCAGCCCCGTCGAAATTCCCCCGATTTCAAATATTTCGTCGCCCGCAAGGCCGATGGAGGCCGCGGTTTTCCCGTCGGGCAGCTGCAGTGGCAAAACCCCCATCATCACCAAATTGCTGCGGTGAATCCGCTCGAAACTCTCGGCGATGACGGCTTTCACACCCAGCATGGCCGGTCCTTTGGCCGCCCAATCCCGGCTCGAGCCCGAACCATATTCCTTGCCGGCAATAATGATCAGCGGAACGCCCTCTTTCTGATAAGCGACGGAAGCGTCATAAATCGATGTCACCGTGCCCTCTGGAAATTTCGTGGTCACGCCGCCTTCTGTGCCGGGGGCGAGCATATTTTTCAAGCGCACGTTGGCGAAGGTGCCGCGCACCATCACTTCGTGGTTGCCGCGGCGCGCGCCGTAGGAGTTAAAGTCTTTCTTGCTCACGCCGTGGGCGATCAAATACTGGCCCGCCGGGCTTTTCTCCGCGATATTGCCCGCCGGAGAAATATGGTCGGTGGTGACGGAATCACCGAGAAGCGCCAACACCCGCGCGCCTTTAATATCGGTCACCATTTTCGGCGTTTTCGACAACCCCTGCAAAAATTCCGCGCGGCGCACATACGTCGAATCGCCGGCCCATTTGAATTGGCTTCCTTCTGGGACGGGCACCGCCTGCCACTTATCGTCGCCCGCAAACACGCGGCCGTATTCTTTCTCGAACAACTCTTTCTTGACGTGCTTCGTCATTTCTTTAGTCACGTCGTCCTGCGACGGCCAGATGTCTTTTAAATAAACCGACTTGCCCTCTTTATCCGTGCCGAG
>CAZCJA010000112.1:0-4096 GCA_964499015.1 uncultured Elusimicrobia bacterium | reverse complement strand
TCCCCGACGCTTTTTTCGACGGGGGCGTCTTTCCGGTCGGTGGCCCAGGAAGATCCGACCGCGGTGCTCAGCAGCGTTATAAGGGCTATGAACCGTCTCATGCCCACTCTTGTGCAACAAACGTTCCCGTCGGAAAGCGTGGTAGAATCGCTACCCTCATGTTAAAACGCCTCTGTTTTTCGGTCTTGTTTTTGGCCCCGCTTGGAAACGCGTTTTCCGGCGAAGCGCCCATCTCCAAAATTGCCTTCGGGTCCTGCCTGCAGCAAAACCGGCCCCAGCCCGTTTGGGGCGCGATCCGCAAGATCGAGCCCGACCTGTTTATTTTCATGGGGGACAATGTGTACGCCGATACCTACGAGCCGCTGGTGTTCCAGGCGGCCTATGACACGTTGAACGCCAACGAGGCATTTCAGTCCCTGCGCGCCAGGGTGCCGGTTATCGGCACGTGGGACGATCACGATTATGGTTCCGACGACGGCGGCACAGAGTTCCGCGGCAAGGTCGCCGCGCAGGAAGCGTTTTTCGATTTCTTCAACGTTCCCGCCGACTCCGAACGCCGCCAGCGTGAAGGCGTTTATCACGCGGAGCTCTATGGCGTGCCGGGGCGCCGGGTGCAGGTGATCCTGCTCGATACGCGCACGTTCCGAAGCCCGCTTAAAAAGGACGAAACGCGCTTGTTTCCGCCGCGGCCGTATTTGCCGAACATGGAGCCGGCGGCGACGCTGCTCGGACGCAAGCAATGGAATTGGCTGCGCGAACAATTGCTGGTGCCGGCGGACATTCGCCTGATCGTCTCGAGCATTCAGATTTTACCGACGGAGCAGATCCACGAAAAATGGGCTAATTTTCCGTTCGAACGGAAAAACTTGTTCATGATGCTCAAGGAGCTGAACGCGACCGGCGTGATTCTCTTAAGCGGCGATCGGCACTTCGCCGAAATTTCGCGCGAAGACGCCGGCGCCGGATATCCGCTTTTTGAAGCGACGTCGAGTTCTCTGAACAATTCCGCAATACCGAACTTGAGCGAGCGCAACAGCCGGCGCGTCGGTCCGTACTACGCGGGAAACAATTTCGGTTTTATCTCCATCGATTGGGATTCGGTGGCGCCGCGCGTTTCCCTGGAAATTCGCGACGAAGAGGGCCATATCCAACTGCAGAAGGACTTGTTGTTCGTTGATCTCGGGATCGTACATGGACAATAGCCAGCCGCCGCTGTTCAAAACGCCGACGTTCCGGTCGTTTCTTTTGTGCCGCTTCATGTCATCCTTGGCGAAACAAATTCAATCGCTGGCGGTAATGTGGCAGATATATGAATTGACCAAGAGCGCGCTCGCGCTGGGAATGGTGGGTTTTGCGGAAGCCGTGCCGTATGTCGCGGTGGGGTTGTGGGCCGGCCACGCCGCCGACCGGCACGAGAAAAAGAAACTGATTATGAGTTCAATCACGGGGCTTTTTTTGTGTTCGGCCGCGCTTTTCGGCCTGTCGCTCGGCGCGGCAAATGTTCTTCCTATATATGTCGTTCTCGGCATCGCGTCCCTGGCGAGCAGTCTTGAGCTGCCGTCCAGTTCGTCGTATTTGCAAATGCTGGTGCCCAAAGACTATTTTCCGCGCGCCGCCGCCTGGAACTTGACCCAATTTCAGATCGCGATAATTTCCGGGCCGATTATCGGCGGACTCCTGGTGTCCAAGGGGGGCGCTCCGCTGGCTTTCGGCGTTTCCTGCGTTTTGTTTTTGGGCGCGGTGATCGCCGCGACGTTGCTGAAGCACGTTCAGCCGCTGCCCGCTGAGCCCCGTGAAAGCACGTGGCAGGGGATTAAAGAGGGTTTAAGCTTTCTCGCCCAGCGCCGCGTGATTTTCGCCTGCATGGTGCTGGACATGTTCGCGGTGCTCTTCGGCGACGTCATCGCGATCCTGCCGGTGTTCGCGGCCATTTATGGCGTGGGCCCACTGGGGCTGGGTTTCCTGCGCGCGGCGCCGGCGCTCGGATCGTGCCTGACGTCCCTCATTGAAGCCAACCGTCCGTTCATCAAGATCGCCTGGATGAGCCTGCTCAAAGTCGTCATTATTTTTGGCCTGAGCATGATCGCCTTCGCGCTGTCGGGCAATTTTTACGTGGCGATGTTCTTCTTGGTGATCAGCGGCGTTGTGGACGGCATGAGCGTGATCATTCGCCAGAGCGTTTATCAAGCCAACACGCCCGACCATTTGCGCGGGCGCGTGGCCTCGGTGAGTGGGATTTTTATTCGCATTTCCAATGAGCTCGGCGCGTTTGAGTCGGGCGTGGCCGCGCATTTTCTCGGCGCGGTGCCGTCGGTGATTTTTGGCGGGACGATGACGCTGCTCGTGGCGCTGGGAATGTGGATTAAGTATGGGCGGATGAACGAGAAGGCGGCGTAATCCGGTCGGAACCGAAGTACGGCTGAAGCGCTTTGGGGATGCGGATGGAGCCGTCTTCCTGTTGGCCGTTTTCGAGAATCGCGGCCAGCGTGCGGCCGACGGCCAGGCCGGAGCCGTTCAGCGTGCAGCCGAAATCGCGCTTCTTGTCTTTGGCCGTTTTAAAATTCATGCGCCGCGATTGAAAATCCCCGCAGGTCGAGCATGACGAAATTTCCCGCCACACATTCTCGCCGGGCATCCACACTTCCAGGTCGTAGGTTTTCGCCGAGGCAAAGCCCATGTCGCCGGTGCACAAAAGCATCACGCGGTAGGGAAGCTCAAGGCGCTTCAGCACTTCCTCGGCGTGCGCGGTGAGCTTCTCCAGTTCGTTCAGCGATTCGTCCATGCTGCAGAAGCGCACCAACTCCACTTTGTTGAATTGATGGTTGCGGATCAGCCCGCGCGTGTCTTTGCCGTAGGAGCCGGCCTCGCGGCGAAAGCACGGCGTGAGCGCGGTGACGCCCACCGGCAAATCTTTTTCGTCCACCACTTTGTCGCGCATGGTGTTCGCCAGCGGAACTTCAGAGGTGGGAATTAAAAACAAATCGTCGTTGGAGGAATACAGGTCTTCCTCGAATTTGGGGAGCTGGCCCGTTCCGGTCATGGTTTCGCGCGTGACCAGGTACGGCACCAAATGTTCGATGTAGCCGTTGGTTTTGGTGTGCAAGTCCAGCATGAAGTTGGCGATCGCCCGCTCAAGGCGGGCCCCGGCGCCGATGGCCATGGAGAAGCGCGCGCCGGAGAGGCGCACCGGCCGTTCGAAATCCAGGATGCCGAGCGCGACGCCCAGCTCGTGATGATCTTTGGGTTTAAACGACATGGACGGCTTCGTTCCGACTTCGCGGACCTGTTGGTTGTCGGCGGCGGATTTGCCGACGGGCACGGTCGCGTCCGGTAAATTGGGGAGAGACAGCAATACCTTGTCGATTTCGTCTTTGATCAGGCGTTCTTTGTCTTCGAGCTCTTTGCTTTGCGCCTTAACGCCTTCCATTTCTTTCATGAGGTCCGAGGCGTCTTTCTTCTCGCGCTTGAGCGCGCCGATTTGTTCGGTGACCGTGTTGCGTTTGGCGCGCAGCGCTTCCAGTTCGGTGACGATCGAGCGCCATTCCTTGTCTTTGCCGATGATGATTTCCAAGTCGGCCAAATTCTTGCCGCCGCGGTTGGTCAGGCCGAGTTTGACCGCGTCGATGTTGTCGCGGATAAGTTTTATGTCGAGCATTATTCGTCGTCTCCCGCGTCGGCGCGCAGTTTCGCGAGCACGCTTAAATCTTCAAGGGTGGTGGTGTCGCCGATCGTTTCTTTGCCGGTGGCGATGTCGCGCAAGAGCCGCCGCATAATTTTGCCCGAGCGCGTTTTCGGCAGCGCGTCGGTGAAACGGACTTCGGCGGGTTTGGCGATCGAACCGATTTGTTTTGCGACGTGCGCTTTCAGCGCTTCTTTCAACGCGTCGCTCGGCTGCGGCCCGCCGGATTTGAGCGTGACAAAACTGACGACGGCCTCGCCGGTGATTTCATCGGGACGCCCGACCACGGCGGCCTCGGCGACATTCGGATGGCTGACCAGCGCCGATTCGATTTCCGCGGTGCCCAGGCGGTGGCCCGACACTTTGATCACGTCGTCCACGCGGCCCATCACCCAGATATAGCCATCTTTATCGCGT
>CAZCJA010000111.1:0-4099 GCA_964499015.1 uncultured Elusimicrobia bacterium | reverse complement strand
GCTTGAGCACAAAAATATCGCCTTTGACCGACAGCCATTTATCGACGGTGATTCCTTTGGCCGCGTTTTCCTTTGAATCGAACCACGGCTTAATCCGGGGGTAGACCGTGATGGTTATTTCATCGTCGTTGGTCACGGTGTAAACGCCTTTCTTCTTCTCGCCGGGTTTTAAGTCAAAAATTTGAAATGTCGGGCTGACATTAAGCGCGTCAGCGCACGGCGCCGCTAATAGCGCCGCCCCAAACATTAAAGACAAGAAAAACAGACGGCACCGGCCCCGGGCTGTTAAGCCCGTGCCGGTGCGCGTCGGTGTTTTTCCGTTAAACACGTTCGACCTTCTGATCAGTCAATGAACGCTTCGAGCGTGAGCGTGTTGGTCAAGAACACGTCGCCAGGCGCCGCCTGGTTCATGTTCGCCTGGAAGTAGACGTAGACTTTTTTGTCCGCGTCCGCTCCGTAATCCAACGGGCCTTGTCCGAAGTGGATGGTGTTGAACTTCACGACTTTTGAGAAGTCGTTGCCATTCACAAACGCGACGGTGTCGCGCAAGTCGGCATTCGGATTCAAGCCGGGATCGGTGTCGAGCACGTCGCCATCGCCGTTGCGGTCAATCGCAGGCGTCTGCTTGTCCAGCATATACAGCCACTGGAATTTCGTGCCTTGGCCGGCATCAACGGTCGCGCCGTTGTTCGGGTCCATGGCCGCGATTTGCGTGCCGGGTGTTTTGGCCACATCTTTGACGCTCCACGCCATGTCCATCCGCGTGCCCGAGGTGCCCGATGTGCCGAGCAGTAGACCAGCGGGGTTGGAGTCTGGATTG
Organism: uncultured Elusimicrobia bacterium; assembly: GCA_964499015.1. Taxonomy (GTDB): domain Bacteria; phylum Elusimicrobiota; class Elusimicrobia; order F11; family F11; genus CAZCJA01. Next base: position 3,279 of record CAZCJA010000111.1, on the reverse strand, counting down.
ATCAAGTCAGCGGGAGTCGGATCAACGAACCGCGGATTGGCCGCCGGCAAGCCGGGACCGGCCACGGTTCTTTTATTGTCGGTGTAGATTTGGATACCGCCGTTGCGATCATTCACGAGGAAGTCGAAACGCAGTACCGCGTTGGCCAACTGCCATCCCGACACGCTGTCGAGGTTGGCTGTCCAGCCGATTTCGGCGAGGTTTGCGCCAGCACCATCGGGCGCCGCGATAGGCCGCAGTGCAACGTTGCTGAAGCTTGCATTCTTGGTACCTGAGGCGGTGACGCGGGCAGTGAAGGATTGAGCTTGCTTACTGGTGAATACGGCGTAAGCAGGAGTAATCCCCACGAGGCCAACGGCCGCAACAAGCGTGAGTAATGCCAGTTGCTTTCTCATTGTCTTTTCTCCTTTGTCTCTTCTTTTTTTTATTCGAACGTTTGACCATCTCGCACGGTCCCTTGTGGCCAAATCGACTTTCATCGAGTGGCCATTCGCTCAAATAAAAATTTTTTAATTTTGTGCCTTGCTCCTAAAACGACGTGGTGAGCGAGATTCGGTGACTGCCGTTCGTGCCTTCGATTTCCAAAGGCCAGAGAATGGCATAGTCGAACCTCACCACGGTGGATCGAATCAAGAATTGATACCCGAGCCCGCCCGCCAGCTGCGTCCGATCGCCGCCGACGCGCATCGCGAGCGCGTTCTTTGCGAACCAGCCTTCCCACGCTGCGCCGATAAGCGTCTCACCGTTGCGGCGTGATACATCGATGGCCGGGTTGAACCATTGGTATTTTAAATCTTGGTAAGCAATGCCAAGCGCGTAGCGGGAGGGCACGCGGTCGGTTTCATGAAGGCCGATGTCGGGGCTGGTGACGTTCTGTCCGGAGAAACCGAATTTAAGGCCAGGCAAAAGCGAGAAGTTCGGACGGACGATGACGCCAAGGTCCGCTGTGACCGCGTCGGACTCGCCGCCGCCGGCGAAAACCGGATCGGGATTCGACGGCGAAGCGGTAAAGGAGCGGCGCAGAAGCTTTAGATTGGCGCCGTAAGCGAGAACCATCTCGCGACCATTGCTGCGATTCCAGGCGCGGGCATCGGCGGCGGTGAACGAAAAGGTGTCTTCGCGATACAGATTGCTCGCGACAAAATTGGTCCAGCTCAGGCCATAGCTGCCAAAACGCTTGTTTTGGATTTGCGGAACAAAACTGAAATAGCCAAGCCCGAGTTTCGATTGATCGGCGCCGGCGCGCAAATCGAGCCCGGTGAAAAGCTGTGCGTACATGAGCGTGATTTCAGTGCGTTGCAGAAGGGCGATTCCGGCGGGATTGTAAGACGGGGCGTTGGCGTCGTCGGCGAGGGCGGTGAAAACGCCGGCCATGCTGGCGGGGCGGGCGCCCCAAAGGGATTCTTGAAAAGCGGCACTGAGGGGTGTACTTAAAACGACCGCTGAAAAAAGAGCGATCAGGGCTCTGGTCCGATTGATAACGAACGGCAATTTCATCTCGTTTCTCTCAGCATTCTGACCTCGTTGTCAGGGCCAAACGGTGCATATTTACATAATAGCGATCCCAGATTAAGATCGCCTTAAGAACCAGTTAACGAATCGTAAAATTTTCAGAAAAGGACGAAAAAATGAGGGTTTTCGCACTTTTGGTAGGGGTTGTTTTTTAGCACATTTCCGACGGCGGTGGCAATCGGAACGGCGGGGTGGGAAAGACTAGCTTAAACGGTGAATTTAGGCTGTCTTTTCAATCTGATTTTGAACATTGCGATAGAAGCAAATATCGCCGCGGGTGTTCTTTTTGGCCCAATACAACGCTTGGTCGGCGCATTCGATCAAATCGCGTCCGTTGCGGGCGTCCGACGGATACAAGGCCGCTCCCATCGTGACCCCAACCGAGATCGGATCCCCGTTTGGGGACTTGAGTCCGCAGGCTTTTAGCGCGTTTAACAAACGCGCGGCCATAAGCCACGCTTCCTGCTCCGTAATTTCCGGAAGAAGCAGCACGAATTCGTCGCCGCCGTAACGCGCCGCCAAATCGATACGGCGAATGTTCCCGCGAATGGTCTGCGCCAAAAATTCGAGCACTTTGTCGCCCAATTGATGACCGAACGTGTCGTTCAAGACCTTGAAATAGTCGGCGTCCATCATGATCAGCGCGACGCTGTAGGAGTAGCGGTCGGCGCGGTCCAATTCTTCTTTCAAACGCTGCTGGAAATAGCGGTATACATAGAGTTTTGTCAGGCCGTCGGTGATCGCCTGCTGTTCGATATCTTCAAACTGGCGCGCGTTGATGATCGCCATGCCGATTTGATCGGCCAAAATTTTAAGCGCGGTCAGCTGCTCATCGTCGATTTCCTGCTGTGAGAGCAAATTGTCGGCGACCATCAGGCCCACCGTTTCGCGGCCGACGACCAAGGGCAAATAAACCACTTTTCCGTCGCCGGAATCCTTGAACACTTCCTTGCGGCCCGCGCGCACGATTCTTACCAGCGGACTTTCCTCGTGCATATTGAACCGCTCTTCGTCGATCTTAAGCAAGCGCTCCGGCACCATCACGCCGACCACGCCTTCGAGGACGAATTTGACGTCGTCGATCAAATAGACGCGCACGCGGTCCAAACCCAAATTGCGCACGATCGAACGCGCCACCGACTCCAGCATGTCGCGTAAACGCGGCATTTCCACGACCGCGGTGGCCACGTCGGAACCCGCCAGGTAATACTGTTCTTTTTTGCGGTGCTTCCGCTCGCGGAAAATTTCCTGGAGTTTGTTGGACAAAATATCGCCGATGTCTTCCAAGAGCGGAAACATGCGGTCGTGCTCTATGCGAGGCTCGCGCACCGGCGGCAGGCCGGCCAGGACCGCGCCGCGCGGCAACGGCAGCTGGCGCTGGAAACGCACCGCGCCGATGAATTCATCGCCCGACAAAATCGGAACGTACGCGACCCATGGACGGCGTGGCGCGACGATCACGGGTTGTTCGCCTGTCACCAACGCGCGCAACGGGCCGCCCGGTTCCACCAAAATTTCCTCTTCGCCCTCCATCAGAATTCCGTCGAAAAGCGAGTACTGCATCTGCAGGCAATGGCGGTCTTTGTCCCACCAGAAAATGCCGACGTTGTCCAAGTGCAGGCGCTTCATCAAGTAACCCAAGCCCGACTCCAGCGTTTCTTCGAGGCCAAGCGGCGCCGACAGCTGGCGCTGGAACTCGCGCAGCAGTTCTTGGTAAGCGAAAAGGGCCGATAGCGCGGTCATGCGTCCGCCCCCGCGACTGTTTGA
>CAZCJA010000110.1:0-4147 GCA_964499015.1 uncultured Elusimicrobia bacterium | reverse complement strand
ATGTCCGCGATGAGCAGCACCGCGTCCGCGCCTTTAACGCGCGCTTCCACAATCTGATAGGGATCGAAGATAAAATCTTTTTCCAGGATCGGCAGCGTAGACGCCGCGCGCGCCTTGGCCAAGTCGTTGATATCGCCGCCGAAACGGTCGGGCTCCGTCAAAACCGACAGCGCGCGCGCGCCGCCCTTCTCATAATTGTTGGCGATCTGCGCGACATCATAGTTGCCCTTCAGCATTCCGGCCGACGGGCTCTTCATTTTCATTTCCGCGATCACATTGATCGTTGTCCCTATCGCGAGCGCATTGAAGAATGAGCGCTGAACGTCCGTCTCTTTCGCCTGGCGCTCCAAATCCGCAAAACTTATCTTTTGTTTTGAAGCCGCGATGCGTCCGCGCCGCAGCGTCAGTATGTCGTCGAGAACGTCGCTCACGTTATTCCAAATGGTGTGACGTTTCGGCCATTTTCTTCAGCTTCTCCGCCGCAGCGCCCGACTCCAACGACTGCTGCGCGCGTTTAACCGCCTCTTTCAACGTGTAGTTCTTTTTTCCATAGGCGCGCTCATGGATCCAAATTAGTGCGCCCGCGTTGGCGGCCACAATCGGCTCGATGGCTTCGCGTTTGCCCTGAAGAAGATCTTCAATGATCGCCGCGTTGCCGGCGGCATCCGCCCCTTTCAATACCGACGAAGAGACTTTCGGCAATCCAAAATCTTTATGTGTGAGCGTGTAGGTCTTCACCTTGCCGCCCATCATCTCGCTAACGTGAGTTACGCCATCGAGCGTGATTTCGTCCCACCCGTTGGAATGCACCACGAGACTCGCTTTGTGGCCCATTTTTGCGGTGACGCTCGCCAAGAGCCGGGTCATTTCTTTTTTATAGACGCCGATTAATTGCACGGTGGCCTTCGCCGGATTGGTGAGCGGCCCCAAAATATTAAAAACGGTGCGGATGCCGAGTTCCTTACGCGTCGGCATGGCGTGCTTCATCGCCGGATGGAAATTGGGCGCGAAGAGAAAACCGATCCCCGTATCGTTCATGCTCATTTCAATCACGGCCGCAGGCGCGTCGAGCTTAACGCCGAGCATTTCCAGCACGTCGGCGCTGCCGCATTTGGACGAAACCGAGCGATTGCCGTGTTTCGCCACGGTCAGGCCCGCGCCCGCCGCGACAAACGCGGCCGCGGTCGATACGTTGAGCCCGCCCTTACCGTCGCCGCCCGTGCCGCAGGAATCAACGATGCGGTCGGTCTTGAGCGATAGGGGCACCGCGGCGTCGCGCATCGCGAGCGCGCAGCCGGCGATTTCGTCAATCGTTTCCCCTTTATCGCGCAGCGCGACCAGAAAACCGGCGATCTGCGACGGCGTCGCCTGGCCCTGCATGATATCTTTCATGACATCGTAGGCCTGCTGTTTGGTGAGGTCTTTGCCCTCGACGATGATGGAGATCGCGTCTTTGATCATATTTTCATCTTTAGAAAATTCTTAAGAATGGTTTTACCGGATTCCGTCAAAATGGATTCGGGATGGAACTGGACGCCTTCAAGCGCCTTCAGCGTTCTGTGGCGCACGCCCATCACTTCGCCTTGCGCGGTCTTGGCGCTGACCACGAGCGTTTTCTTCAGCGACGCCGGTTCGGCCAAAAGCGAATGATAACGCGTCGCGTTAAATTTGGGCGGCATGGCCGTAAACACACCTTTGTTGTCGTGAATGATCTCGGATGTTTTGCCGTGCATCAAGCGTTTGGCTCGCACGACATTTCCGCCGTAGGCGGTGCAAATGGCCTGATGACCGAGACAAACGCCGAGAATCGGCACTTTTCCGCCAAACCGCTTGATGAGATCGATGGAAATCCCGGCGTCTTCAGGGCGTCCAGGCCCGGGAGAAATGACGATGTGCGACGGTTTCAATTTGGCCACCTGGTCAAGCGTGATTTCGTCGTTACGTACGACTTTCAACTTCTGCCCCAGCTCGCCCAAATACTGGACCAGGTTGTAAGTAAAGGAGTCGTAATTGTCGATCATCAATATCATCGGGACCTCAACAAGAAACGGCCGCTTTCAGCGAGACGGATCGATTCTTTCATTCCGCGCGCTTTGTTCTCCGTTTCTTCAAATTCTTTGGCCGGATTGGAGTCAGCGACCAGCCCCGCTCCGGTTTGAACCGAAACCCGGCCGTTGTCCCACAAGATGGTGCGAATGGTGATCGCCATGTCCATGTTGCCCGAGTACGAGAAATAGCCGAGCGCCCCCGCGTACGGCCCGCGCTGCTCCGTCTCCAAATCGTCGATGATCTCCATTGCGCGAATTTTTGGCGCGCCGGAAACCGTGCCCGCCGGGAACGTGGCGCGCAGCAAATCGAAGGCGTCTTGACCGGACGTGAGCTTTCCCTGCACTTCGCTGACCATATGCATCACGTGCGAATAGCGCTCGATGGTCATAAGGAGCGGCACGTGGACGCTGCCGTAATGGCAAACGCGCCCCAAATCGTTGCGCGCCAGATCCACCAGCATCAAATGTTCGGCGCGTTCTTTAATATCTTTGAACAAATCATCGGCAAGCGCTTTGTCTTCGGCGGCGTTCTTGCCACGTTTGCGCGTGCCCGCAATCGGACGCGTCGAGGCAATACCGTCTTCAAGGCGCACCAGCGCCTCAGGACTCGAGCCGATGATCGCGCGATCGTCGAACTTCACCAGATACATGTACGGCGACGGGTTCACGATGCGCAAGCTGCGGTAAATATCGAGCGGTGACGCCGAGCTTTGCTTCTCGTTGCGGCGAGAGAGAACCACTTGAATAATGTCGCCCGCCGCGATGTGTTCCTTGGCCGCGTTCACGCGGCGCATAAACTCGTTCTTATCGACGTTGGTCGCAAATTCTTTATCGGCCTTGCCTTTAAACGCGCTTTTCGCCGGTTTAACGTTAACCAGGGACTTTTGATTTCTCAGCAAGCGGCGAACACCGTTGCTATAGGCGGCCTTTAAGTTTGTCTTCTTATCCAGCCGAACGCAGCTGATGAGTTTGAGAATCTGCTGGGTGTTGTCGAAAACGTATAAATCGCCAACGATGAAGAATCGGGCTTCCGGCCAGCCGAGCGTATCCTCATTTTTGCGCGGCAAACGCTCGAAACCGTGCACGGTCTCGTACGAGCAGTAGCCGATCGCGCCGCCGTAAAAACGCGGCAGACCTTCATAAGGCACCGATTTGGTGGAGCGCATGAACTTCTGAACTTGATCGAGCGTCTCCGCCCCGTTTCCTTCAAACAATTTTTCCGGCGCGAACGAGACGATCGAATAACGGCCGACTTTCTCTCCGCCTTCGACGCTTTCAAGAAGCGAGCAGTACCGGCTTTTATTCCACCGGGACGCAAGCAAGGAAACCGGCGTCACCTGATCGGCAACGACGTCCAGCGACAAGGGAATCAAATTCCCTTTCTTCGCCAGTTTCTTGAATTCAGCGAACGACGGCGTGATCGCCGGGCCGTGACTCATTTATTTCTTATAAACCTCTTCCGGGTTGAACAAAGGTTTTGAATTTTCTTTCCAGGAACCGTTGGATTCCAAAACCGTATAGAAGCAGCTGCGGTTGCCGGTGTGACAGGCCGCACCGCCGATCTGCTCGATCTTCACGATCAGCGTGTCGGAGTCGCAATCCTTAAAAATGCCTTTCACTTTTTGCACGTTGCCGGAGGATTCTCCTTTCTTCCAGAGTTTCTTCCGCGAACGGCTCCAGTATGTCGCGACGCCCGTTTCGAACGTCATCTGCAGCGATTCGAGGTTCATGTAAGCGACCATCAGAACTTCTCCGTCTTTGGCGTCCTGCGCGACGACCGGAATAAGCCCGTTCGAATCGAATTTCAATGTTGAGATGTCCAGTTTATTTGCCACGTTTGCTCCTTCGTTTACGACCTGACGATGACGCCCTGCCGCTTGAGATAAGACTTGAGAGATGAAATCTCCAGTTCTTTAAAGTGGAACAAGGACGCGGCGAGCGCCGCCTCCGCGCCGCGCTCGAAAACGTCCTGAAAATGTTTTTTACTGCCCGCGCCGCCGGACGCGATCACCGGGATTTTCACCGCCTTGCAGACGGCCTGCGTCAGCTCCAAATCGTAACCGGCCTTGGTTCCGTCGGCATCCATGCTGGTCAAAAGA
>CAZCJA010000109.1:0-4303 GCA_964499015.1 uncultured Elusimicrobia bacterium | reverse complement strand
CACGCCGCCAATCCATTCCAACGTTTTTTGGACCCGGAACGGCGACTCTAAAATCACGGTTGTTCTACCTAATCCCAATGCCTCTCGCAATACGCGCTTGGCCTTGCCTTCCTTGCGCGGAAGGAACCCCAAAAAGATGAACTGGTCCGACGGAAAACCGCATACGGAGAGGGCAGCGGTGATGGAGGACGCGCCGGGGATCGGCGTGACCTTAATTCCCGCTTTTACCGCAAGCTGAACAAGCCGTGCGCCCGGATCGGACAAGCCCGGCGTGCCGGCATCGGTGACCAGCGCAATTTTTTTGCCGCCGGACAATTTTGCGATGAGATCTTTGGAGGCGCGCTCGTGGCTGTGCTCGTCATAGCGGCTGTGCGGTTTGCGGATTTCGAAGTGCCGCAGGAGTTTTTCGGTGCGGCGGGTGTCTTCGCAGGCGATTTCGTCGACGGCGCGCAGAGTCTCAATCGCGCGCAGCGTGATGTCGCCCAAATTTCCGATCGGTGTGGCCACGACGAACAATTCTCCCGGCATGCGCCGAGATTACAAAATCACGCGATGTGGCCTTGCTTCTCCACGGCCGCGATAAACGCCTCGACCACCTTGGAATCGAACTGCGTGCCCGCGGCGCGGCGCAGCTCTTTAATCGATTCTTCTATGGTGAGCGCGGGCCGCCATGGACGGTTGCAGGTCATCGCGCCCCATGCGTCCAAAATCGCGACGATGCGCGCGCCGAGCGGAATTTCTTCCCCTGCGAGTCCTTCCGGGTAGCCTTTACCGTTGTACCACTCCTGATGGTAGAGCACCATCGGCGCAACCGGCGCGAGCATGGTGACCGGCGCCAAAATCTTGTGTCCGAACTCGGGATGCTTTTTAATGATTTCAAATTCCGCCGCGGTCAGCTTCCCCGGCTTTTTGAGTAAATTCTCGTCGATGGCGATCTTGCCGATATCGTGCATCAGCGCCGCGAACTCCAAGTAATAAATAAATTCGTCGGGCAGGCTGAGCTCACGCGCGGTGGCGCGGGCGAGGCGCCGGGCGCGGCGCGTTTGGCCTTCTGTGGCGGCGTCGCGGGAATCGATCAAATCGGCGAGCGTCTGCACCAGTTCCAAATAAAATTTTTCGCGGTTATAAACCATCTCGCGATTGTCGAGCGCGATCGCGATCTGCTTCAAAAATACGTCCACCACTTCGGCGTCGCGCATCGTCATCCGCTCGGCGTTGCTGCGCATCAAACGGAAGGCCCCGCGCAAGTTTCCGCTCATAAAGAACGGGACGACCAAAACGCTTTTGTTCGTTCCCTCGATGGATTTCAGTATCGGCGCTCGTGTTTTAGCAACTTCCAAAAGCTCCGCGACGTTGCCGGCCTCATCCAGGCCGCGGTTGAGGCTTAAGGTCATATTTTGTTCGGCCTCCTGATAAATCCAATAACTTGCGCCATCGGCGCGGACAAGCGCACGAGCTTCGTCCAAACAAAGGGTTTTCCAGGCGTCGGAGTTCTGCGTCGTGAGCAAAATATTCTGCAATTGGGGCAATGCTTTGACCAGAATGTTGAATTGGGAAGTCTGACGATCAAGGCGAATTTGGTTGGTTTCGAGAGCTTCCTTATACGCAGCGGCGGAACCCCTTAACCGCCGGGCTTTCAGCCAAAAGAACAGCCCAATCAAGAAAATAAGGGCCGATACGAGCAGAAACAAGGTATCCATAAAAATCAGCTCTAAATTTAGACGCAAATAGAGGCGAATTCAAGGGAGATTTAAAAAGGGTGCAAATCGGAATTAAAGCTTGAAACGCAGACCGTCCCCACGCATCCTTATTATTGCCCTATGGGAACCACGCTCGTGGACAAGACTATTGCCGCTATTGGATACGGCCACCAAGCCGATTCCTTTCAGCGCGGCCGAGAGGCCGCACAAACCGCCAAGAGCCAGCTGCGCTCGGGACCGGCGGATTTGGTTTTGGCCTTTGGCCCGGACAACGTCCATTTCAAAGACTTAATTGAAGGCGTTCGCTTGGTCACAGGCGAAGAAGCGCTGATCGGCGTTCCCGTCCGCCGGGTGATTTCCAAAGACGCGATCAACTCCGAAGCGTCCGTGGTGCTCGCGCTTCAATCCAGCGATATCCATTTTTCATTCGGCGCCGTGCCGGTGATGCCCGGCCACTCTTCGGCGGTAACCACAAGCGTTTTCACCCAAATCCGCAAGGCGCGCGGCAACATCCGCAAACAATTTTCGGAACAAGGCCTGCTTCTTTTCGACAACACGCCGGAAAAAATTTCCCTCGACACCCAGCGCCTGATGGCCGCGGAAGCGGGCCTAACCACCTGGTCGCTGGGCGCGCGGCCGCGCGTCAGCCAGACGATTCCGATAATTTGCGGCGATAAAAACATCGCCGAAGGCATCGTGGCCATTGAATGCCTGTCCTCAGCCCGCTGGGGCGTCGGTGAAGTGATCCTCGAACAATTTAAAGGCCAAGGCGGCGACACCCTTTATTTAAACGCGATCAAATCCGCATTGCGCAACGCGCTCTCGATCATGGATGGCGCGCCAAGCTTCGGATTTCTATTCCTGAACTTTCCCATCGACGATTTGTCCTCTAAGGAAACAGACGCCTTCTTCGAAACCGCGGGCTCCATCATCGGCGACATCCCGTTTATCGGCATGGCCACAGACCATGTCCTTATTAAGGGGTCCGAGCGCTCCATGGCGCTGCAAAATCATTCCATCACCGTTTTGCTGGGCCCGCAATGAAGATCACCTCCGCGCTTCCGAACTACAACCCGCACCTGGAGACGCCCCATTTTTTTGATTCCAGCACGTTCCGCCTGACCGAAGGCGGCCAGTTGCTGATGGACCCGGAATTCCTGGGGCGGCTTCGCCGCGAGCTTATTTGGACATTGGGCGCTGAAGCCACCGCCGGCGTTTTGACGCGGCTCGGCTATTCCTGTGGCGTCGCCGACGTGCTGACGCCGGAATTCCGCCAGCCGATACTGCGCGGCCTTGGGCAGATGCAAAGCACCAACGCTGAAAACGATAAATTTGTTTTGAACATCGACGAATCCTGCGAAGCGAAAATCGCCATCAAATTTGCCGGCAAAAAAACCGACGTTCCCCAATGCTGGCTGCTCGCCGGGTATCTCACCGGCATCGTCAGCGCGCACGTCGGCTTCCCGGTGATTTTTATCGAGAAACGCTGCGCCGCCGGCCAACATCCGACCTGTCATTTTATCGGCAAGCCGCCGCAAGAATGGGGCGACGACGAAGTCGCTCTTGTCAGCCGTTTCGAAGAAGACAACATCCACCAGGATTTGCTCGACGTGTGCGAGCAACTGCAGCTCACGCGCGACCGCTACCAAAACCTCTTTGAACAGTCGAGCGTCCCCATTTTTATCATGGACCCGGAATCGGCCTCGTTTCTCGACGTTAATATCGAAGCGCAGAAGCTGACCAGCTACCAGCGCGATAAGCTTTTAAAAATGTCGCTGTTCGATCTGTCTATGCCGCGGGAGCATCACGTGATCCTGGACCACATCAAAGAATTGGTGCAAACCGGGAACATCGGCGACACGGAACTAGAGATTGTCCAAAAGGACGGTTCGGCCAAAAACGTCATGCTGTCGATGAAACTGCTTTCCATCGGCAATCAGAACGTCATACAAGCCGTCATGCGAGACGTCACGGATTTGAAATTGGCGGAAAACAAAGAAAAGGATTTGCAGCAGCAACTGCTGAGAAGCGAGCGCCTCTCGAGCATTGGGCACCTGGCCGCAAGCGTCGCCCATGAGCTCAAAAACCCGCTGGGGGCGATCCGCAACGCGGTGTATTACATCAAAGGCGCGCTCGCCAACAACCCGCTCCTTGAATCCGACCCTCATTTAAGTGAAATTTTGAAATTAGCGGAAAGCGAAATCGACGGTTCGGTGACGATCATCGGCGAATTGCTCGATTTCTCGCGCGTTGTCACCATCGTGCCGCGCAAAACCAATTTGAACGAACTGGCCGAGGAGCTTCCGACTTTGGTCACCACGCCGGCCAACATCGAGTGGGTCTGGGATTTGGATCCGCAGATCCCCACCGCGATGGTCGACCCGGAGCGTTTGCGGCAAGTGCTCACCAACATCGTCACGAACGCGACGCAAGCGATGCCGCAAGGCGGCAAACTGAGCATACAAACGCGCCTCGAAATCGAAACCACCAGCCAATCCGCCGAGCAAACCCGATTTATTTTCATCAGCATTGAAGACACGGGAACGGGCATCGCGCAGCGCCACTTAACGAAAATTTTTGAGCCGCTCTTCACCACCAAAGCC
>CAZCJA010000108.1:0-4615 GCA_964499015.1 uncultured Elusimicrobia bacterium | reverse complement strand
GAGCGCACGCGCGAAATCGGCCTGCGGAAAGCGGTGGGTGCGACACGGCGCGCAATTTTGTCCCAGTTTTTGATTGAAGCGATCGTTCTTTCGTTGACGGGAGGCGGCACGGGGATCCTGCTCGGGCTTTTAATCTCGTTTTCGCTTTCGAAATTTGCCGGTTGGGCGTCGGTGGTGACGGTGTCGTCCGTGGTGCTGGCGGCCACGTTTTCGGCGGTGGTCGGCGTGGTGTTCGGCTTTTGGCCGGCTAGGAAAGCGTCCCTTCTTTCCCCGATCGAGGCTCTCCGTTACGAGTAACGGAGAACGCCGCCTTTTCCTGTTCTGTGTTGATGGCCCGGATCGGAAACGGAATGACGATGCCTTCTTTCACATATCGCTCTGACAACGCTTTAATGAATTCGTGCTTGATTAAATAGTTGTCCACGAATTCCTTGCCGCGCAGAATCACCGAAAAATTAATACTGGAATCGGCAAACGTGTGGTAGCGGATAAACGGGTCGAACTCCGGAACGCCGCCCGCAACGCGGCCCAACACCTCTTTGCCGACGTCCATTGTCACCTTCTCTACTTTTTTTAAATCGGAGGCGTAATGCACGCCCACTTCGACCAAGACCGCTAACTCTTTCTCCGGATAATAATAATTGAGTATCCGTGAATTAACGATTTGCTTATTGGGAACGATGACCATGTTGTTCGCCAATTGGCGTATCCACGTGGACCGCCAACCCACGCGTTCCACATATCCTTCTTCACCGGACTCGAGCTTAACGAACTGGCCAGGCATGATGGGCCGGTCCATAATGATTTGCGAACCCGCGATCACGTTTTCCAGCGTCGGCTGCAGCGCCAACGCCACCGCCAGGGATCCGACGCCCAGTGACGCGAGAATCGGCGTGATCGAAATGCCGAAACTGTCCAAAAGAATAAGTCCGCCGAGAGTGAACACAACCACACGCACCAGCACTTCCGTGAGCGCCCGCGATATGCGGAGTATTTCAACACGGGATGCATACAGCGATAAAATACCCAACAGCATCTTATTAACGAAAAAGACGCCGGCCACAATAACGGCGATTTTTAAACCGTAGCTAAGCGCCGTCGAAATTTGCGGCGGGAGTTCGGAGCTGGCGACCAATTTGGGCACGGCCATTACACCGGAAACAAAAATGAGGATGTTCAGCGGCCAATCCAGCGAGTTGATAATGACGTCATCCAATTGAGACGAGGTTTTTTTGCTGATTCTTCTCAGCCACAAAAAAACAGCCTTCTTTACCGTCCAGGCCACCGACACCCAGATGCAAAAAACCGCCACGCCGATGCCCCACAAGGGAATATTCAAGCCGAAAATATTAATGGTTTCCATTGTTTGAGCGCTCCAAGATATAATCTGCTAATCATTCTACGCAAAACAATACAAAGGGTTCGGCATCATCGCTACGGTTTTACTTTGCTGGCTTTTATTTCGGCCGCCATCGTCACCGGAATCGGCTGTGTTTTGTTTATGTGGATTTTCGAGTTCGTGTTGGAACATCGGCTCGATTACACACGCATTGGCGCGTGGTGTCTTCTCACGACGCCGCTTTTGTTCCTTCTTGCGGTGGAGCTGATCCGCCGTTACGCGCCCTATGCCGACGGCGCGGGCATTCCACAAGTCGTTTTCGCCGCCAAACATGCCAACTCATCCAACGAAAAAAACCTGTATCCCCTGGTGGCGCCGCGGACCTTCGCCATAAAAATCATTGCGCTGTTGATCGGTTTGTGGGCCGGGGCCTCGACAGGGCGCGAAGGCCCGACCGTTCATGTGGCGACCTGCTTGTTCTTCGCCATTATGGTTTTTTTTAGAAAATACCTAAAGCTCGACTTCGATCTTCGCTCCGCGTTGGTTGCCGGAGGAGCGGCCGGATTAGCGGCGGCATTCAACACCCCGCTGGCCGGCGTGACGTTTGCCATTGAAGAATTGAGCGTTGATTATTTCGCGGCATTTAAGGATTACGTCTTGTTGGCCATTATTTTTGCCAGCTCAGCGGCCATTTCTCTCACAGGCGATTACACTTATTTCGGAAAACTGGTCATGCCGCTACCAGTCCCCTTACCGGCCATCATTGCCATCGGCATCGTCGGCGGCGGCGCCGGAACGCTGTTTTCCATACTTTTGCTTAAAGGCAGCCGCCTATTCGGCGCATGGCGCCAGGGCAACGCCCGCTATTGGATTATTCCCCTGTTTTCGCTCTTGGTTTTGGCCGTTGCCTTCATTGGCGGCATTCACATGCTCGGTCCCGGCAACCGCGTGGCCCAGCAGCTGGTGGAAGGAAGCTCATCATTTCCGGTATATTTTTCCGCGGGGAAAATGCTCGCCACCCTGTTTACCTACTGGTCCGGCATGGCCGGAGGTATTTTCGCCCCATGCTTATCTATCGGCGCCTCCATCGGCGCTTCCATGGGGGGATGGATCGGCCTTTCCGCCGCCAGTTGCGCCCTGATCGGTATGGCCGCCTTCTTATCCGGCACGATACAAGTGCCCATTACCTCTTTTGTGATTATTTTCGAAATGACGGGGCATCATCAAATGCTGGTCCCCATCATGCTGGGCTCGCTGGTGGCGTATATGACTGCGCGGCTCTTAAAAGCGCCTCATTTGTACCAAAGCCTCGCCGAAAACTATCTCGGTCTTTTATCAAAGGATGTAACCAGCTCTGCACGCTGAGCGTATAGATTGATGCCGCGAAAGCGGCTACCGATTCAAAATCCACATAGAGGTGTGCAATGAAAAAGTCAAAACTGTTGGCGGCGGCCATTGCGGGTATCGTGGGCGCCACGTTTGCGGCGTCTCCGCTCCTGGCCAAAGGCCGGACGAAAGATGCGGGAAGCGCCGATAAAAAGATGGAAAAGAACGCCTGTAAAGGCCAGGGCGGATGCGGCGGCGGAAACGCCTGCGGCGGCGCGAACGGCTGTAAGGGCCACAACGAATGCAAAGGCAAAGGCGGCTGCAAAACCGATAAACATGCCTGCAAAGGGATGAACGAGTGCAAAGGTCAGGGCGGCTGCAAATCCTAAATCGCCCGGGCGTCGGAATCGGCCTGCGCTCGGTCCATTACGGCCATATTCTCGCGAAGAAGCCGGATGTCCCTTGGTTTGAGGTTATTTCCGAAAACTACATGGGCACGGCCGCCGGCAACGGCGGCCGGCCCATGCTGTTTCTTGAGCAAATCCGCAAAAATTACCCGATCACCATGCACGGCGTGTCGATGTCGATCGGCTCCACCGACCCGCTGGACATGAATTATCTGAAACGCCTCAAAAGTTTGATGAACCGCCTGGAACCCATGTGGGTTTCCGATCATTTGTGCTGGACCGGTGAAGGCGGACAGAACCTGCACGACCTTCTCCCCCTTCCCTATACCCAGCAGACCGTGCGGCACCTGGTGAACCGCATCCGCCGCGTCCAGGATTACCTGGGCCGCCAAATTTTGATGGAAAATGTGTCCAGCTATGTCAGCTACGAACATTCGGAAATGACGGAGTGGGAGTGTTTGACCGAAGTGGCGCGCCAGGCCGATTGTTTGATTTTGCTCGACGTGAACAATATTCATGTCAGCGCGACCAACCACAAATACGACGCCCGCGAATTTTTAAACGGCATTCCCAAAGACCGCGTCAAAGAATTCCATTTGGCCGGCTACTCCGACATGGGCACGCACCTGATCGACACGCACGACCACCCGGTTTCCAAGCCCGTGTGGGATTTGTACCGCGACGCCGTCCGCCGTTTCGGTCCCGTGGCCACGCTGATCGAATGGGACGACAAAATTCCCCCGTTTAAAACCCTGCAAGCCGAGGCCAAACGTGCCGACAAAATCCAGCGTGAAGAAATCGCCGTCCCTGCCTGAGCTGCAGCGCTGGATGCGCGGCGTCCTCACGCACAAGGGCGGCGTGAACACCGCGCTCGCGCGAAAAGAAGGCCCCCGCTTTCTCCACGTCATCGGCGAAACCGCTGAACTCAAACGCGCCGACCGGCTTGCCATTTACGGCGACGGCTATTTCGGACGGCTCATCGATTGTTTGGCCGGCAACTACGAAATCCTGGAGAAAACCATCGGCCATCATGATTTTGTCCGACTGGGCCGCGATTATTTGACGCGCTATCCGTCGCGCTTTCCCACCATCGACGACGTTGGCGCCCACCTGCCGTCGTTCATCAAACGGCACGCGGTGGCCAAAGGCCGTCCGTATTTGGCGGAGTTGGCCGCACTGGAATGGGCGGTGCACCAATCGATGTACGCCAACGACGTTCCTTCTTTGGACATAGAAACCCTGGCTGCCATTCCTCTGGGAAAATGGGCCGGGGCCAAAATTAAAATCGATCCATCGGTGCGGCTTTTGCGATTTAACTGGAACGTGGACAAAATGTGGCGGGAAGAGAAAGCGGCGAAACGGCGCGAAAAAATTCTTCTTTTGGTTTATCGGCGAGACGACAAATTGGTGCGCATCCCGCGGTTGACCATCGACCAATTTAAGCTGCTGGAGTCCCTGCAGAAAGGGCGAACGCTGGGTAAAAGTTTGGGGGCGCTGCGCAATGCGCAGGAATCCTACGACCCCTTCTGGGCCGGCAGTCACT
>CAZCJA010000107.1:0-4664 GCA_964499015.1 uncultured Elusimicrobia bacterium | reverse complement strand
AGTTCGACCTAAGATTAAATGGGACAAAGGGGCGGCGCTGCAATGGATTCGCCGCCGTCTAAAAGAAAACGCCGTGGCCCTTTATGCGGGCGATGACGTGACCGATGAATCCGCGTTCCGCCAGCTCAAATCAGGCGATGTCGGCGTGCGCATCGGCCTTTCGCCCAAATCCCGCGCCCGCTATTTTCTGTTTGGCCAGCGTGACGTGGAATGGCTTCTGGGACGGCTTTGCCGCCTATGAATTTGAAACGCGCCGCCAATCCTTTTCAATTCTCGACGCAAGTTTCCTTGGTTGAGCTTACCGGCTTAAAAGCCCGGGACTTGCCTGAAATGGTGGAGCATTTGCGCTCGGCTCCACCGGCCGTCATCTATTACCACACCCATCATTTTTTACGACAGCATCAATTCCTTTCGCCCGAGCCGGCCAATGATTTCGCCTTTTGGGTAACCAATGTTTTGCAGGAAGACCGTTTGGGGGAACAGCTGGCGGCCATCGATACCGTGCGGTTTTCATCCATCAAAGAACTCAAGGAAAAAATTTTGCACACAATGGAACGCTACCTGGAAAAATCAAAGTCCGTTCGTTCGGCGCCCGCCGGCGAAGAGTTTTATTTCATGAAATCCCAAAGTTTTATTTTGCCGACCCACTATGTGGCTAATGATTTGGCCGAGTTTGTCGAGGCCATTCGCAAGGTCAGCATTCATTCGCTTTACAACCACATTTTTTCTTCCCGGCTGCGTTTGGGCCGGGAAACCAACGACTTCTCCCAGTGGTTTGAGGCCGAATTGGGCGAAAAAGGGTTGGCCAAGGCCATTTCACGGCTCGACCCTTACACGCAGACCATGGAAGGGCTAAGGCAGCGCATCATCAATCTCATAGAGAGGGAAATAAATGCCATTACTCAATGATTATCGGCCCGTTGTTGGCGATTCGATCATCGATGAGCTCAAGCTCATTGGTGAAAAGCTTGGCGGCAAAGTGGTGCGGAACATCAACTCCACCGCCGTCGGCGGCGGCGTGGCCGAAATTTTGAACCGCATGATCCCGCTGTTTCACGAGGTGGGCGTCGACGCGCGCTGGGATGTCGTTAAAGGCGGGGACGCGTTTTACGCGGTGACCAAAAAAATCCACAACGCTCTGCACGGAGCCCAATTGCCTCTGTCGGATGATGAAAAGCAGGTTTATTGGGCCACAACAGAAGAAAATTTGAAGCAGCTGGATTTGAAGGCCGACGTGGTCTTCGTTCATGATCCGCAGCCGGCCGGCCTGGTTACGAAACGAAAGGAAATCGGCGGCCAATGGATC
Organism: uncultured Elusimicrobia bacterium; assembly: GCA_964499015.1. Classification (GTDB taxonomy): domain Bacteria; phylum Elusimicrobiota; class Elusimicrobia; order F11; family F11; genus CAZCJA01. Next base: position 3,358 of record CAZCJA010000107.1, on the reverse strand, counting down.
TGGCGGTGCCACGTGGACGTTTCCGAACGCCTGCAGCAGGTGTGGGATTTCCTGCAGCCGCTTGTGGAAAAATTTGACGCCAGCGTTTTTTCGGCCCCCAGTTTTTCGCAGCAACTCGCGATTCGCCAAATTTTGGTGGCGCCGTCGATCGATCCGCTGGCGGACAAAAACAAAGAATTGCCGGACGAGCTTGTCCGGGCGACTGTCGAACGGTTTGGGATCGACCCCGATCGCCCTCTGGTGACGCAAGTGTCCCGGTTCGACTATTTGAAAGATCCGGTCGGTGTAATTGAGGCGTACAAATTGGTGAAACCCTATTCCGACTGCCAATTGCTTTTGGTGGGCGGCTCCGCGACCGACGACCCGGAAGGCGCCAAGGTTTTGGCCGAGGTCCGTGAGCATGCCGGCGACGATAAGGACATCCACGTTCTTGAATTGCCCCCGACCAGCAATGTGGAAATCAATGCGCTGCAGCGGGCAAGCACCGTGATCATGCAGAAATCCCTGAAAGAGGGCTTTGGATTGACCGTTTCCGAGGCCTTGTGGAAGGGCAAGCCGATTATTGCCGGCGCGGTGGGGGGCATTCCGCTCCAGGTCACCCATAAATACTCGGGTGTTTTGACCCATTCGGTTGAAGGCGCCGCTTATTGGCTGAAACAACTGCTTCAATCTCCTGCTTTTGCCAAAAAACTGGGGGAAAACGGCCGCGAGCACGTTCGCGAAAATTTTCTCATAACACGGCATTTGCGAGACTATCTTTTGCTGTTTTTATCCGTCCAAAACCCGCTCAGCGACGTTGTTACGCTGTAATCAGCCTTTTTCAGAAATCACTCGCTTTCCGACGGTAGCCGTGCTATTCTTGACGCATGAAATCACTAAATGAGCTGTTTCGTCGCATTGATTGGGTCAACACGTCCTTTCTTGTTTTAACACCCCTTATTGCCTTCACTGGAGTCTCGTATCTGTACCAGCATCAGATGGTCCACACCTACACCTTGTGGCTGACCCTCTTTTACCTGGTGGCCACCGGCATCGCCATCACGGGCGGCTATCACCGCCTGTTCGCCCACAAGGCCTACGAGGCCAGCACCTTGGTCAAAGTCTTTCTTTTGGCCTTTGGCGCCGCCGCCTTTCAAAATTCGGCCCGCAAGTGGAGCGCCGACCACCGCCGTCATCATAAATTTGTCGATACCGAGTTGGACCCATACAATATCCAGAAGGGGTTCTGGTGGGCGCACATCGGCTGGGTCATGCTTTACTCGCCTCTCGACCATAAATTGGACAACGTGACCGACTTGGATAAAGACAAATGGGTCATCTGGCAGGACAAGTACTACGTCCGCCTGGGTATTTTCATGAGCTTTGTCTTGCCGACCGCGATTGCGGCGTTGTGGGGAAACGCGTGGGGCGGCCTGTTGATCGCCGGCTTTTTGCGCGTGGTCTTAAACCATCACTTCACTTTTTCCATCAACTCGTTCTGCCACATGATCGGCTCGCGCCCGTATTCGGACCGGGATTCATCCCGTGATAATTGGTTCTTGGCGCTGGTTACCTACGGCGAGGGCTACCACAATTTCCATCACAAATTCCCGACGGACTACCGCAACGGCATTAAGTTCTATCATTGGGATCCGACCAAATGGATGATCAAAATCTTTTCGAAGGTCGGGCTAACGCACAGCTTGCGCCAAATCAGCGACGACAAGATTTTAGCGGCGCGTTTACGTATGGACGAGAAGAAGCTTTTGAAGAAGATTGAGAAGCGTTTGCCGTTTGGGTTCCACATGCCGCCGGAACTGATCATCGGCGCGCGCGAGAAATTTGAACAAGCGTATGTACGTTTTACCGAGCTAAAAGCCGAATATGAGCGCGTTAAAACGGAACAGATGGCGCATGCCAGCGAGCGTTACGAGAAGATTAAGAAGGATTTGGCGCACGCTCGGGAATCGTTGAGCCAGGCCACCACGGCTTGGAGCAACCTGTGCCAGAGCTTCGGCGTTAAACCCACCCGCGTCTCGGCCTAAATCCTAAATAGCCGCTCCGCCGCGCTCGCCTGTGCGAATGCGAATGCATTCGTTCAGTGTGGTCACGAAGATCTTCCCGTCACCAATCTTGCCTTCCCCATGCCGCGCCGCTTTTAGAATGGCGGCACAGGCGCGTTCCACAAAGTCGTCGTTGCAGGCGATCTCCAGCCGGATTTTATTGATCAGGTTCGGCGTGAATGACTGGCCGCGATAGATGTCTTCATCTTCTTGGCGGCCGTGGCCGGTCACGCGGCTGACCGTGATGCGTGTTATTTCGGCGGCGATCAAGGCTTCGCGCACCGCGTCGAGTTTGTCGGGTTGAATGATGGCGGTAACAAGTTTCATGTTTGAAATCCTCCCTATTAGTTCGGGTTAATCAGGCCGTAGCCGTGTTCGCTGTGCTCGCTGTGGTCGAGGCCGGCCATTTCATTATCTTTGCCGATCCGAAAACCGACGGTTTTATCGACGAGGATAATAAGGATCAGCGAGGCAATTGCCGAAAAAAGAACCGTGATGCCGACCGCGCTCAGCTGCACTTTAAGCTGATTGAGCGTGGTCCAGGTTCCGCCCGCCGCTTCAGCGGCCGAGGCCATCCATGACGGCCGGATGAAGAACGTGAGCAGGATCGCGCCGGAAATGCCGGCGACGCCGTGAATGCCGAAAACGTCCAAACTGTCGTCATAACCCAGTTTGTTTTTCAGCATAATCGCGCCGAAGCAGATGATCGACGCCACGAAACCTAGGAACAGAGCGCCGCTGACTTGTACGACACCGGCGGCGGGGGTAATCGCCACAAGGCCGGCGAGGATTCCGGAGACAAAGCCCAGGCTGGTCGCTTTGCCGTGTTTGATCGCTTCAATGATCATCCAGGACACCGCACCGGCGGCGGCCGCGGCTTGTGTCACCGTGAGCGCCCGCGCCGTATCGAGCCCGCTGGCCACCGAACTGCCGGCGTTAAAGCCGAACCATCCGACCCAAAGAAGTCCAGCGCCCATGAGCGTCATAACCAAATTGTTGGGGTTCATGGCGGTCTGCGGATAGCCGCGCCGCGCGCCCAAGTAGAGGGCCGCAACAAGCGCGCTAATACCCGCGGTGATATGCACGACGGTGCCGCCCGCGAAGTCGATCGCGCCTTTGGCGCCCATATTAAAGAGGAAGCCGTCCGCCGCCCAGACCCAATGGCACACCGGGTTATAAATAAGGAGGCTCCACAAAACGATGTAAACGCAGTAGCCGCGGAAGCGCACGCGTTCGGCGAATGCGCCGGCGATAAGCGCGGGCGTGATGATCGCGAATTTTCCCTGAAACATCGCGAACACGTATTCGGGAATGCC
>CAZCJA010000106.1:0-4667 GCA_964499015.1 uncultured Elusimicrobia bacterium | reverse complement strand
CCCGCCATCACGACCGAAACGCCCGAACCGCCCGTGACCGCCAGATCGTTGAAGGCTTTAATGATGCCGAGCACCGTGCCGAAGAGACCGATAAACGGCGCGTTGTTGCCCAACGTGCCCAGCACAATCAGATTTTTTTCGAGTTGGGCGCGTTCCAAGACAAGGCGCGCCGTCATGCTTTCTTCAACCGAAGCCGGCCCTTTTGAAAAATTCTCGAGCCCAGCCAACGCCACGCGTCCCTCGACGGCGGACACGTCACGCATATTCCTTTTTGCGCCTTCGACATCTCCGGCGTCGAACCGCCGGATCAATTCGCTCATAAAGACCGGAAAATTCACACGGTTTTTTCGAAAGCTCCACCAACGTTCAAAGATGACGCCCAACGAAACGACACTGGCGATCATTAAAATCCACAACACCCATACGTCGCCGATGAGGGCGAGTTGCTTAAACACGGTCTGCATGAAATCCTCCCCGTATCTGCCGAACCAAACGGTCCGTCAATACAACGGCCAGTAGCGAAAGCCCGGCGATTGGCACCATCAGGCAAAAGAGGGCCATCAGCACCACCAGGCTTCGCGGGAAACGGGCCCCGTCAGGGACCTGCGGCGCGGCGAACGCTCCTTTGGGGCGGCGCTTCCACCACATGACGATGCCCGTTACGGCCAAGGCGATAACGCCGAACGCCACAACGCTGTTCAGGACCTGGTTCCAGACGCCAAACCACGTCCCTTCGTGAAGCGCCACCGACATGAGCACGATTTTCCCGATGATTCCAAAATCACTCCAGCGATAGTCTTTAATAACGTCGCCCGTCCCCATATCCACGTGAATATAAGCGCGGTCCTGCGGCCGGGGCGCTTTCCAGCGGATAACCGCGGCGGCATCGGGCTTCTTCGGCAGCAGAATATGCGCCGGCGCGCCCGGAAGACGTTCGCGCGATATTTCCACCAAGCGATCGATCGGAATTGGCGCCTGCCCGGGTTGAAGCGACGATTTAAACGGCGATCCGCCAAACCCCGGCGGAGAGCCGGTTCCCGTGGCGGTGGCCAGTTGGCCGAGCCATTTTCCCGTGACGCCCGTCCACGGCACGCCCGTTGATATGAAGAGAATCAGCAGCCCCGACAAATAAAAGGCCGGAACAGCATGAATGTCTTTCCAAAATCCGCGCCCTTTTAAAGAAAGCCGCGGCCACAGCACGCCGGACATTCCTTTCTTGTCTTTGGGCCACCACAGAAAAAGCCCGGTGGCGACCAAAATAAAGGCCCATCCGGCGGTCAGCTCCATGATGATCTCGCCTGTCTTTCCGATGAGGAGCGAACCGTGTATGTCGTGCGCCAACTGCATTAAGGTCCGGTCCGAGCGCTGCCGGCCCACCACCGCACCCGTGTGCGGACTCACATACGTTATCAGAGGCTCCATTGCGGCCGTCCGCAGAAAAACTTGCGTTGTTTTTCCAGGTCCGGAGCTGGGAATCAGATACTGAACCTTGGCTTCCGGGAATTCCGTCAAGACACCCTCAATTTGGCGCTGAACACTCACCTGTTCAGCGGACACAGGAACGTTCAACCAATGTTTATAGAGCTGGGGCTCTACCTGAGGCTTAAAAAGATAAATGAAGCCGGTTACCGCCAATGTGATCAGCGTCGGGCTCAAAAAAAGCCCGGCCAGGAAGTGCCAGCGCCAAATTTTAAGAGTGCTTGAATTCATTTTTAGAACGCCAATTTAACGCCGCCGAACACCGAGCGGTCCGGCCCGGCAAAGAAAGCGCGTTTTCCGGACGCCAGCGTGGCCGGCGTGTCCGTGAGCGCGTCGGCAACGACGCTGGAAGAGCCGATGTATTTTTTATTGAACACGTTTCTCAAATCAACGAAAAATGTGATCGATTTAAACATGGCCTGCTCGAACTTTCTCGACGCGTGAATGTTCGCGTTCCAGAGCACATACGACGGCTGCTCAAGCGTGTTGCTGTTGTTGATGTAAAAGGAATCCACCCAATTCGCCTCAATGAATCCGCCCGCGCTGAACTTCGATGCGGACGATCCTTCGTAACCCAGCCGTGAATTCATCTGCACGCGTTCAACCCCGGGTATCTTTTTGCCTTTGCGGTCGATGGCCGCCGTGGTCGAACTCAACTTTTCGCTGTATTCCGAATATTCATGGTCATTGAAGGTCATGGCCGCCGACCAGAACAGTCCGCCCCAAGGGCGGACATCAACGCTCGCTTCGGCGCCTTGATGGCGGGCCCGCGGCGCGTTGCTGGTGAAGGATGTGGAGCCCGATGGCGGGGCCTGCGTCACGAACTCGTTGTAAAAGATCTCGTAGTACGCGGCCACGTCGAACGACACCACATTTGCGATCGTGGATTTCCCACCCAATTCGAATCCGATGTTCCTCTGCGGCTTTAGTCCCGTGTTGTTGCCGCGCGTGCCGTCTTGGGTCGTTGTTAATTGCGAGAAACTGGGGATTCCATAACCCATCCCGAACCGGGCATGATACTGCGCCTTCTCGCCCGGCTTATAAACCAAGCCCAACTCCGGAGCGGCATTGTAAATGCGCCGGTCGAACGGCGTATAGGCGAAGGTCTCGGCGGCCGTACGCGCCTGGACTTTTCCCTTTATTTTTGAGGATTCAACGCCCAAACCGGCCACGCTGCCTACGCGCTCGCTCCATTGCATCTCTTCGCGAAAACGCGCGCCGATATTTTCATGGTATCCGCGCGTGTTCGACTCCAAACGGCCGCGCGTGCCGTTCATATCCGCCGTGTTCTGGAAGGTATTTCCCTCTTGGTCCATATAATTAAAGAAGAAACCGGCCAGATGCTTGGCATTCTTGCCGAACATACGCCCTTCGTGCGTGACATCGGCGTAACTGTGGAAGTTGGGGTTAATGTTGTCTGTAATTGTGCTGAAGGTTTGATTGATGTCTTTAACGTCGTAGGCCCCCATCACGCGATAGCTGACTTGCTCGGTGGCCTGATACTCGTAGCGGGCGCCAAGTATGGTGCGGCGATCGTCCCGGTTCTGGTTGGCCCGGGTGGCGCTCACGGTCCCAGCGGCGGTGCCGGTTGTTTCACCTTCTTGCCGCGGATCGGCGTTAAACTGATTTAACGTCAAACGGTTGGGCACGTCCGCACGAAGATTATTGTTAAGGTATTTAACAATGACGGTGCGCTTGGAGTCCGGCGTGAAGCGCATATTGAAATTCTGAGTATCGGTGCGGAAATGGCTGTGGTTGATGTAGCCATTGGCGCCGATAGCGCTGGTGAAAAGCGAATATTCCAACCCTTCCGCTCTGTTGCCGAAATGAACGTAATTGTTCAAATAGTTGTGGCTACCAACCGTGCTGCCGAAATCAAGCCCCTGAATGTCGCGGCCCTGGCGTGAACGGAAATTAACCACGCCTCCGTTGGCGTAATTGTCGTACAGCGCCGACGACGGGCCGCGGATGACGTCGACTCCCTCATACGCGTTCGGATCGTGCAAATCCGTTCTGGATAAGCCGTCGGATTGAGTCACAGGGAACCAATCCTCGAACATTTTTATGTTCCGTACAGCGAAATTGACCTTGGCTCCCGATCCGCGAATTGAAATTCCGACGTCACGCGGGCCATTTCCTTGTTTTAAGAGAACACCAGGAGTTGTATTGACAATGTCTTTCAGACTGAACGCGTCGCTGTTTTTAAACTTGTCCCGGCCAATTTTCCCGATGCTGCGGCCTTCCGGATTGTGCTCGATCCGGCTCCCGAGAACTTCATACGTTTCAAGAACAAATGTTTCTTCTGGTTGTGAATCGCCGGCTGTGCCTTCCTCGGCATGTATAGATGGAACGGCTAAAAATAATACGCATAGAATGAAACGCTTAACGGCCAAGGACATATGTCCTCCTTATAAATATATATGGATAGTTTGATGGATGGCGTGTTAAGCGGTAAGGCGGGGCGGCGGAAGGAGGACGGCGAAGGAAACCGTTTGCGGTTCTGCTATCGCTTGAGACGATGCCGCATGGCTATGAACCAGGGGCTTTAAGACAAATTGGGTAATCGGAAGAAATGTATTGGCGTAAACCGGATGATCGGCGCCCATAAGAGAATGTTCCGATGTTTTTATCTCCGCATGAATGCCGCACATGCTCGATGCATCAGTATGGGAGCGGATCAGTTCCGCCACTTCGGGTGAATGTTCGCGCTCGACATTGGCCAAAATGCGCTCCAAGGCCGGATAATGCACTGCGGCTCCGCCGGTGTAGAGCCACGAGGCGGAAAAAACTGTCAGGAGCATCAGATGCAGCGCTTTTTTCATTGCGCTCGGATTGTACACAAGTATAATTTCGCCGCAAATAGCTTCATCCATCCGCTTCATACATTTCCGGGGGGAAATATGAATCCACCAGTCGTTGATACAGGCGTAACAGCCTGGATGCTCACATCCACTGCCCTTGTTCTGCTTATGGTTCCTGGGCTTGCCATGTTCTATGGCGGACTTGTCCGCACCAAAAACGTTCTCGGCACCATGATGCACAGCTTCGCCTGCATGGGCCTGATCGGCGTTCTTTGGGTCGTTTGCGGCTACGCGTTCAGCTTTGGCCCCGGCATTTTAGGCGGCTTCGTGGGCTGGAACCCCGAATACTTATTCCTTAAAGGCATCGATGAGACCATCATGTCGACC
>CAZCJA010000105.1:0-5006 GCA_964499015.1 uncultured Elusimicrobia bacterium | reverse complement strand
GCTTGCGCACGCAAGCGTTCAGCGTCGACTGCGCGCCGTCCTGTTCCGCACCGCAAAAAAGAATCACGCCTTGTTCCTTGGCCAGAAGCTCTTCCAGCGTTTTGGCCTGGAGCGAGTCCAAGCCCCAGCCCAGCAAGTCGTAGCGCTGCTCCAAATGCTGCTCGACTTTAACCGTGACCAGCGTGAGGTTGGCTGTTTCCGTTAGATTAAAAACACAATCGTAGGTTTCGGCGCCGTTGGCGATGTTGCTTTGCAGTTCGCTCCATTTAACGCCGTCGGCGGAATGGTTCTCGCCGCGCTCGCGCACGAGAGCGACCACATTCGCGATATCGGCTTTGGTCCAAAGCACATTGGCCGGTTTGGCCACGACGCCGCGCGTGCGATGACGGACGCGGACGGCCTCGCCTTTAACGTCGAACAGCGCTTCCACCGCGTGGTTCTGCGCCACCTCGGCGACGATGCGTGAAAAAAGTGCGGGCGTGGCGCCGTTAACGACCGGCACGGGTGTGTGGACCGGCGCTGGGGCCGGAACGGGAACCGGAACAATCGGCGACGGCAAAACAACGGAAACCGGCGGCGGCACCGGGATCACGGCCACACTGGGAGGGGCCTTCTGCTCGACGCGGGCCGGTTCCTGCAAAACGTCCGTCGTAAATGGCTCAGGGGCTTGGTTCGGATAATGCAGTTTGATGAAAGCGATGATTTCGTCGGTGGGCGCGAGCACGATATCAACCGGGCAGCCGGCCAAAAGTTTAAGCCCTTCGGGTTTGACCAGGCCGCTGGTCTTCGGCACCGCCGCCACGACGCGGCCGTCGCGTTTGGCCAAGGGCACGATCATGTTTTTCTTAACGAGACCTTCCGGGAAAACGCTTAAGATATCGGACGAGATCGGTTCAAAATCTTTGATATGGACCGAGGGGATGCTCATGTTCTCCATGGGCAAAGGATAAGGTCATCCTTGAAATATTTCCAGAGTGAATTTGAATGAAATTCGACTCGTGTTTACGCGCTATTTCTTAAATATTTTATCGAGGGAAGGAACTTTGAGACCGGGGATGGGCGAACCTTTCTCGCTGGAGGAGAGATTGATGCCGGTGGCCTCTTCGATCTTCTTGTTGATTTTGGCCTCGTGACCGCCCAAGTTGCCGTTCAGTTTTGATTGAAGCTCGGTGAGCTTGGCGTTTAACGACGCGCTCTGTTGTTTGACGATGTTCTGCAGTTTGTCTTCGAGCTCTTTTTTCTGACCCGCGACCACGTCGCCGACCGAACTCTTTATAATACGGCTCACTTCGTTGTCCAAGTTGGAGTCAATCGACAAGTCCGGGTCGTCCCAGGTGCCGCCGATTTTAGCTTCGATGGAAACGAGCGGCAGCTGCTCAAGCGATGTTGCGATTTTGGCCATGAGATCATGCTTGATGCGGTCTTCACGGGAAGCGTTCGCCGCCAACGCAACCGGAGCGCCCACCTGTTCAAACAGCGCTGTACGGTTCAGTTTAATTTTGGTGAGGCCGAGGCCAATGCGCCCGCTGATATCGGTCTCTCCCACCGCTTTGAACGCCACGTCGGCGCTGCCGGAACCGTCGGAGATAAAGTCGGCGACCGCTCCAGATCCGGCCATCTGGGCGACGTCGAGTCCCTTCAATTCAAAAGCCAAACTGTCGCGCTTTAAGTCCGTCACGTGGTCGATGGTGACATTGCCGGTGAACGTGCGGCCGCCTTGCGCGCCTTTCAAATCAAGCGTGGCCGGTTTGCCGATGCGCGGCGGGTTCGAGGTCACGTGCTGAAGAATGCCCGAGGCGCTAATGCCCTGAAAAGATCCCGAAAGCATGGATTTTTGCAGCCAGAAACGCGGCAAAGCGGCCGGGCTCCAAAAACGAATGTCTTCGCCGCTGGCACGCGGCTTGGGAGGCAAGCTTTCGGCCTCCTGTTTCGAGGGCATCGCGCGGCGTGCGGTCTGCACGTAGCCCAAAATCGTGTGCACGCGGCCGAGCAGCGCCGGGCCGACCATCCCGTCGACAAGACGCTTCGGGTTTAAGAAATCCAAGTTCAAGCGGGACATCAAGTTGTCGATGTCTTTTTGTTTGGCCGCGGGCAGAGAAACAATCCCCGCCTGCAACGATTTCACGTCGGCGCTGGCCTGGTCGCGCACCGCTTTAACGTCGCTTTTCAATTTGTCCAAGTCCGCGCGCGCTTCTTTTAGTTTCTTGAGGCCTTCCGGAATGGTGGAGATGGCCTCCACGCCCTTAAGGTTGGTCTTTTTAACTTCATCCAGCTTCTTTTCGATGTCTTTCAAGCGGCCGTCGACGTTGAGATTGTCCACCTTGGCCTTGTACTCATCGGGCAAGCCTTCGGCCTTGGCCTTAAGCGCCTCGCCCTGCTTATAGACCTCGGTGTCTTTTTCATCGAAGGTGATTTTTTCTTTGGCGTCGAACTTCACGTTCGACATATTCATCCGGAAGCGATCCGAATATTTTTCCGCCAGCTTGGCCGCGGCGCTGGGCTCGCCTGATTCCTGTTTCTCTTTCACGCGCGGCAAAGCGCCGGAGGTTTTGCGCGCGGTATTGAACTGCAGGCCTTCGACGCTCGCTTCCGGGATGATCACGCGTTTCTTAACCAACTCTGAAAACACGACTTGAAACGACAGCGGGCCCACATCGACGATGTTCTGCATCGGCGCTTCTTTATTGGTGACCTGCAAGCGCTGGATGGTCAAGCGTCCCTGAAAAAGTTTTGTTTTTAATCCGCCGATCTCGACTTTGGCGCCGTTCACGCGGCTGCCGGCCATCTCAAGGCCTTTGGCCAAAAGGGGATCGAAGAAAACGACGAAAAAGACGGCAATGGCCCCGATAAAGACCCCAACGGGACCGACGAATTTCCACCGGATGATCTGCCAGGGTTTCATCCGCCGGTGAACTCCTTATAGGACTCGTAGTACTTGTAAAACGTGCTCGCTTTGACGACCTGAACGATTTTGAGCCGCAGAATTTTTTGCTGCCAGCGCGCGCGGTACGTGACCACGAAATTTTTGGCCAGGAAGTACAAAGGCACAGTGAGCAGAATGCCCACGATTAAACTGCCCATAACAATCGTGTTGTTGAAGCGCGTGTACGGAATCATCGGCATGTTGTAGAGGCTGGTCCAAAACGGCACCAGCGCCTTTATTTTGGTCAGCGCGAAGAAGCCGAGGTGGTTGGCGATGGGATCAATGGCGAAGCTGAGAATTTTGAAGACGGCCGCGGCGAGAAATAGGGCGCCCAAGTTGAAGTTGATGATGAAACCGCAGGTGAGCAAGACATACGGAAGCAGGCTGTCCGCCGGAACGAGCCCGATGATCGCGCCATAGGCGAAACCGACCGCAATTTGCCTGGGCGAGATCTCGCTGTTGAGGATCGCGAAAATTTTGGCAAGGAATTTAATGATTAACAGCATGCGCGGATTATATACGTTTCCAAATCAGATTATGTTCGGCGGAAGCGATGAGCAAGGTCCGAATAGGCGAGCGTGATCATTGTGGGCCGGCCATGCGGGCACGTGTGCGGCGCTTCCAGCGTCGCCAAATCTTCAAGAAGTTTTTGGCATTCCTTCAGATCCAAAATGTCGCCGGCCTTCACCGCCGCTTTGCACGCGGTCGCGGCGGCCAGGCGGTGCTGGGCTTGCGCGGGACCGGAAAACGCGTCGGTGAGCCCGTCGAGAAGGGACGGCAAATCGGTTTTGTCTTTTAAGCCCTGCGGAATTCCCTTCACCAGATAGGTGGTGCCGCCGAATGGTTCGATCTGAAAACCGAACGCCTGCAGATCCGGCAGGAGTTCTTTCAGCGACGCCGCAACCGAAAGCGACACTTCCCAGGTCAGCGGCACCAAGAGCATCTGCGTTTCGGGTTTTTTGGCTTTCATGTTGGCGAACAGCCGCTCGTAAATCACTTTCTCCGCCGCCGCATGCTGGTCGACCAAGACCAGGCCGTCCGACGTCTGCGCAACGATGTAGGTCGCTCCCACTTGAGCGATGGCGTGCAGAGGCTCTTGGCGAAACTGGAACGCCGGAACCTGGGGAGGGTTCAGGGAGGGGGCCGCCGAGGCCCCCTCCCTGGCCTCCCCGAAGCGCGCGGGCACGGTGGCCTGCGGCTTAAACGGCGCGAGCGGTGTGCGCGACGGCGCGCTCGGCGCCACAAACGCATGTTCCTGCGGACGGAAAAATTCGGTGGTTATCTCCTGCGTTTTGGAAAGCGCTTTCTGCAGGGAGCTGACGATGAAGCCGTAAATTTCGCTTTCGTGGGTAAGCTTCACTTCGCGCTTGGCCGGATGAACGTTCACATCCACCGTTTGCGGCTGAACCTCAAGGAACAATACCCAGGCCGGATGCCGCAAGGACGGCAATTGCCCGCGGTAGGCGTCGTAAACCGCGCGGGCCAGGCGGCGGTTCTGGATGGGCCGCCTATTAATAAAGAGGAACTGATTGCGCGTCGTGGCCTGATGGCTGGTCTGATTGGTGACGACCCCCGTCAGTTTGAAATGCGGTGTTTCGGCGTACACGCGCTCAAGAGAACGCGCCCAGCGGATTCCCCACGCCTCGGTGACGCGCTCGGCCAAGCCGCTCTGCCGGAACACAACGGGCCGCGCGTCGTCGGCTTTCACATGAAATGTGACGTTGCTGGAGGAAAACACCACCTCTTCGATCACGCGCAGGCATTGGGCGCGCTCGGTCGGATCGGACTTCAAAAATTTAAAACGAGCCGGCGTGTTGAAAAATAAATCCTGCACTTCAATCGTCGTCCCGGGATCACGCGCGACGGGTTTCTCGGACACCAGCTTGCCGCCTTCCCAAATAATTTCCCAGCCGTTTTCATCGTCGACGGTGCGGGTGGTGAGTTTAAAGCGGGAGACGGAGGCGATGCTGGGCAAGGCTTCCCCGCGGAAACCGAAAGTGCTGATCGTTTCCAAATCCTCGTAGACATTGATTTTGGACGTCGCGTGGCGGCGAATGGCGAGCAAGGCGTCGGCGCGCGTCAT
>CAZCJA010000104.1:0-5428 GCA_964499015.1 uncultured Elusimicrobia bacterium | reverse complement strand
CGGATAGTACTAAATTTTAGCTGACCCACACACGCCCCTGGCGGGCCAACATAATGTCCGCCTCCTTGGGCCCCCAACTGCCGGCCGGATAGACATGAAGAGGGGTCGACGGGTCGTTTTCCAGATGGGAAATGATGGGGTCGATATGATGCCAGGATTCTTCCACCTCATCGGAACGGGCAAACAACGTTTGGTCGCCCAGCATCGCGTCCAGCAAGAGCCGGGCGTACGATTCCGGCGGAGGCGTGCCGAACGTTGAGGCGTAGCCAAAATCCATGGTGACCGTGCTCATGCACAGCTTCGGCCCCGGATGTTTGGCTTCAAACGACATGCAGATCCCTTCGTCCGGCTGAATGCGAAATTTGAGAACGTTGGCTGAAAGTTGTTCAGCTAAAAGCGGTTTGAAGATCGATGTCGGCACGTACTTGAAATGAATGGAGATCTCCACGTTCTTGCTCGGCAAACGCTTGCCCGAACGCAAATAGAACGGAACGCCCTGCCAGCGCCAGTTGTCCACCTCGAGCTTCATCGCCGCATAGGTCGGCGTGCGCGATTCGGGCCGCACGCCCGGCTCCCCCCGGTAGCCAGCGTACTGGCCGTAAACAACATTGTCGGACACGTCCAAAGGCGACAGCGTACGCAGCGCTCGAAACACATCGACTTTGCGGTCGCGCACGGAGTTGGCGTCCATGCTTGACGGCGGCTCCATCGCGGTGAGCGCCACCAGCTGCATCAAATGGTTTTGGAACATGTCGCGCAAAATCCCCGCTTGCTCGTAATAACCGGCGCGGTGCTCAACCCCCAGTTCTTCGGCGGCCGTGATTTGCACGTGATCGATAAAATTGCGGTTCCACACCGGCTCAAACATGATGTTCGCAAACCGGAACATCAAAATATTCTGGACGGTCTCCTTGCCCAGGTAATGATCGATCCGGTAAATCTGATTTTCGTGAAGACTGGCGCGGATGTTGTGGTTCAGTTCCCGCGCCGCCTGAAAAGAATCGCCGAACGGTTTTTCGATAATCACGCGGACCCAGCTCTCGCGGCCCTCGTTGGCGTGCGACATGCCCGACGCGCCCAATTGGGAAATAATGGTCGTGTAAAGCGTCGGCGGGGTCGACAGATAAAAGATGTGACGGCGCGGGATCCCATTTTGCTTGTCGAGCCGTTCGATGGCGGCGGACAGCGTTTTATAAAGCTCGGGGTCCCCATAGTGTCCCGACAAATAAGAAAATCGCCCCGCAAAATCTTTGCCCAGAGCGGTTGACCCGGCGGGCCCGATGGCCTCGCGAACCTTTTTCTGGAAATCGGCCGTGGACATACCGGTCCGCGCCACGCCGATCACGTAATAATCTTTGGGCAGGAGGGACTGCTCGGCCAGATGAAACAAGGACGGAATTAACTTGCGGTGGGTGAGGTCTCCCGAAGCGCCGAAAATAACGATGCCGCAGGATTCGGACTTTTTCTCAAAGAGGCAAAGCTCTTCCTTATTGTAAATCTTGGACGCAAGGATAGAGGTCGACGACATACGATTAAAACCCGGCGGGCTTGACCCCTTTCTTTCCGGTGGCGGCCTGAATGGTTCCCGCGCCGGCACCAGCGCCGGAACTCTTTTTGGCTTTATTGGCTTCCACAATCGCGTGGCCGCCGAATTTGGCGCGCAGCGCCGCCAAAACTTTATTGGAAAACGCGTCCTGCTGACGGGAAATAAAACGCTGAAAAAGCGACATCGTAATGACGGGCGCGGCAACGCCGGTTTCAACCGCTTGCTGCACGGTCCAGCGGCCTTCGCCGGAATCTTCCACATATCCAGCGACGGCGGCGAGATTGGAATCTTCTTTAAAAGCGTCCGCGGCCAGTTCGAGCAGCCAAGAGCGGACGACGCTGCCCTGGTTCCAAAGGTTCGCCACTTTGGCGTTGTCGGGTTTGTACTGCGAGGCCTGCAAAATTTCAAAACCTTCGGCGTAGGCCTGCATCATTCCGTATTCGATGCCGTTGTGCACCATCTTCACGAAATGGCCGCCGCCGACAGCGCCGCAGTGCATATAACCGTCTTTGGGCGCCAAGTCCTTAAGCAACGGCTCAATGTGCGCAAAATCTTTTTTGTCGCCGCCGACCATCGTGCAGTAGCCGAGCTTAAGCCCCCAGATCCCCCCGGAGACGCCGGCGTCCATGTAGCGAATGCCTTTGGTCGCGAGCATTTCGGCGCGGCGGATGTCTTCCTTAAAGTAGCTGTTGCCGCCGTCGATGATCATGTCGCCCTTGGACAAAAGAGGAACGAGCTGCTCGATGTGTTCGTCGGTGGCTTTTCCGGCGGGGAGCATCAGCCAGATCACGCGCGGGGCTTTTAATTTTTTGACCAAATCTTCAAGCGACTTTGCACCGGTCGCGCCCTCTTTGACGATCTCGTCGACTTTTTCCGGCGAGCGGTTGAACGCGACAATGTCATGTTTTGCTTTGACCAGGCGCCGGGCCATGTTCATGCCCATGCGTCCGAGCCCGACCAATCCCAGCTGCATAATTAACCTTCCTTCTTGTCGTTGTCCGGCTTATCCGTCTCGTTCATTCCCTCTTTAAACGCCTTGATGGAACGCCCGATGCTTTTGGCCACGTCCGGCAGCCGTTTGGCGCCGAACAGAATCAAAATGATCGCTAAAATTAATACCAGTTCACCCATTCCCACATTCGGCAGCATAATTAGTCCCCTTGTTTATAACCCACAACTTTAAGCTCAAGCTGCACGGTTACCGGTCTTTGATACGAAATGGTGTTGGGCTTGTTGATCTTGATGAACGCGTCGCCCGATTCGCCTTTGATCACGACGGCCTCGTCCAAAACGCCCGACCACACGCGCGCGATCAAATCGGCGCCCGGCTTGGCCGGCTTCATTTTGTAGCGGAGCTTCACCCACGTTGCTCCGGCCGGAATCATGGTTGTCAAATCGACGTCGGGCATAATTATCCTAAAAACTTCCGCTCACGCGCGGCCTGGGTGATGATTTCCGACACCGCCGAATGGTCTTCGCGCTCGAGCAATTTGTGCAGCGCCCGGACCAGCGCCTGATGGATCAGGTTCGGTTCCGGGTCGATCTTCAGCACGCGGATCGTTTTCTTGATGTCGTCGGCGATTTTCGGCGGCAGAAGCGACAGCGACTGCCAATCGAAGTACGTGAGCGCGGAGCGCAAGTCGCCGATGAAATTGGGGTAATGCTCGGTGATCACTTTGATGTCATGTTGGTTAATGCTGGCCAGGCCCAAAAGTTCCGGCGGCAGGCCGATGGAATAAAGCGACGCGCAAAAACCGATGGCCCGCGGCAGGCGTTTGCCTTTCACCGCGCGCGTGTAGCCGAACAGGCCCACGTGCAGACGGCGTTTGCGCCGCGCGGGCACAAAACTCGCCACGTGATTGATCAGCGGCGTGATGCGATGGACCTGGTTGACAAATTTTTTCGACATCTTGTTCACGATTTGCAAAAGCTGCTCTTCATCGTCCACCGGGATGGGCGCTTTGCGCTCCGCTTTTTTAATGGCGGCGATCGCGCTCTTCACCAGCTCGTCCGGATAATCGAACTTGAACGCCGACTGAACGGTGAACGTCTGCACCGACGGATAACCTTTCAGGCGGCTCTTGACGTTGGTCGGCGTGAAGTTGCCGCGAAACGGGGCGGAGCCGACGCCGACGATCGGGTAAATGGGAATGCCCGCTTTTTTCTCAAGTTTGTGCAGACGATGGAGAGCGATTTTTAAAAGAAGGACGGCGCTGGTCGATCCATACGACATCGCCGGGTCCGAGCGGGCGAGGAACACGCGCTGATAATCCAGCTCTTTGCCTTGGATGTAATCTTCGACGATGCGGTCGGCGGCCAGCATGGAATCCATGTCTTCGATGAGCGGGATAATTTTGATCTCGCGGGGCGCGAACTCGCCCACCCACTCCTTGATGGTGATGTCGCCCGGCAGCACGGGACGGTCGGCCTTGCCGGAGACGAACTCGCGGTAGTAATTCCAAATGCGGTTCAACTCCAGCGTGTTGGTGGTCATCGGGAGGATGATTTCGAAAATCGGGGCGATGTCCGCGCGATAAAAGTGCTTTGCCATGTCGTAGGAACGCGGGATGCTTTCCAAAATTTCGAGAAGCACTTTGGCGGTGCCGCGCTCGCGCGCCGGGTTGGGCACGCGCAGAGTCAGCCGGACTTTTTCGCCGAGCTTTTTCTTCTTGAAAAATTCGGGGTGCTGGGTAAGGAGCTTTAGGACGACGAATTCGTCGACTTCTTTTCCTTCGTGGTCCCACATCTGCTCGTCGCAGCCGAGCTGGCTGTACGCTTGAAACGCTTCGGTGATCTCTTCCTCGCCGGACAGAGCGGGGCCGTGCGCGAACGCCGGAGGCGTCGCGTTGTCGGGATGCTGAGTGCTCATCACGCGCGGAATATGAATGGAGGATTCGGCCATGGGAGAGGCCGTTATAGCAAATAAGGTTTTAGTCGAAATTGAGTTCCATTTGCGGGGTCGGGCGACGAAACGGCGACGGCTCCGGATGCCGCGGGAAGTCCGTGAGCGCGTACTTGGCCTGAAAGAGCCGGAACGAATCCTCAATCGACTTCCAATACGTGCCGACGCCGCGGCCGCGTTCGCCAAAGTTCGAGTTGTTTAGTTTCCCCGCGCGCGTGTCCATGATGCGTTTGAGAATCCGCTCGGCTCGCTCCGGCGGAAGCTTCTGTTTGATGCGCTCGATGAACACGGGTTTTACGCTCCCCGACAAGCGCACCAGGGAATGGAACGCGAACTTCGCGCCGAGGTCTTTGGCCTTCCTCATCACGATCGGCATGTCTTTTTCATTCAATCCCGGGATGGTTGGAGCCAGCGAGACGCCGACGTTAAGCCCTGCTTTCGCCAGCCTCTCCACCGCCTGAAAACGCCGCACGATCGTCGATGCCTGCGGCTCGATTTTACGCGCGTCGTCGTCCGAAGAAAACGGAATGCTGATGACGATCGCAACAGAGGCCTTTTTGTGCAACTCCACAAACAAATCGATATCGCGCGTAACCAGGAACGACTTGGTGATAATCGACGCCGGATTTTGAAAGTCGAGGCAGACCCGAAGACACCTCTGCGTGAGCTGATACACCGCTTCAATCGGCTGGTAACAATCGGTCACGCCGGAAAACACCACGCTGTCACCTTGCCATGACTTCTTCATGAACTCTGCCCGCAAAAGCTCGGCCGCCTGCGGCTTGATCACCAGCTTCGATTCGAAATCCGTCCCCGCGCCCATGTCCAAATATTCGTGATAGCGGCGGGCGTAGCAGTACGCGCAGGAATGGAAGCAGCCGCGGTATGGATTAACGCTCCACGTGAACGTCAAGTCGGGGCTGTCGTTTTTGGAGAGAATCGTGCGGCTGGCGTCTTCGTAGATTTCAAGTTTGGCATCG
>CAZCJA010000103.1:0-5475 GCA_964499015.1 uncultured Elusimicrobia bacterium | reverse complement strand
AGCGTCGAAGACTGAAGTCGGCGCCGATCCACCCGGCGGCGGCGCGCGTACCCGTGGCGATGGTTTCTTTGGCTTCGCCGCCCGGCTCGCGCAAATGCACATGCACGTCCACCAGGCCCGGCGCCACCACTTTACCGGTCGCGTCGATGGTCGGCACATTCGCCGGCGTGTTTAAGTGCGAGCCCACGCTCAAAATTTTTCCGTTCTCGATCAGGATGTTGGTGACCTGGTCGATTTTTTGGCGCGGGTCGATCACGCGGCCGCCTTTGATCAGAAGTTTGCCGATGTGGTTGCGCGCGTTCATGAAAGGGATTCCTCTTGGGTGATTTCGGATTCGGCGGTTTTGCCGGTGGCGGTGCGGTTTCCAGCGAGCCAGTACAGCGCGGCCATGCGGATCGCGATGCCGTTGGTCACCTGCTCCAGAATCACGCTCTGGTGAGAGTCGGCCACTTCGGACGTGATCTCGATCCCGCGGTTCATCGGGCCGGGATGCAAAACAATGCAATCCCGCTTGGCGAGCGCCAAGCGGGAGAGGGTTAGGCCATAGAGTTCCGCGTATTCGCGGACGGACGGCATCAGGTTTTCTTTCTGACGCTCCACCTGCAGCCTCAAAACGTTGATCGCGTCCGCCTGATCGAGCGCCTCGTCGATGTTGGAGGTGACGGTCAAATTCGGGCCGAAGATATCGCGCAGGCCCGGCGGCAGAAGCGTTTGCGGCGCGCAGACGGTGACGTGGGCGCCGAGCTTGGTCAGCGCCCAGAGGTTCGAGCGCGCCACGCGCGAATGGGCCACGTCGCCCAGGATGGCGATCTTCAGTCCGTCGATTTTTCCCTTCTTGTCCAAGATCGTGTACGCGTCCAAGAGCCCCTGCGTCGGATGTTCGTGCGAGCCGTCGCCGGCGTTGATCACGTGCGCTTTCACTTCGCGGGCGACCAGGTGCGGCGCGCCGGAGGCCGAGTGGCGGAGCACGATGAAGTCGACTTTCATCGCTTCGAGAGTCTTAACGGTGTCGATCAGCGATTCGCCTTTTTGCACGGAGCTGGTGGAGGCGGCAATACCAAGCGTGTCGGCGGACAAACGTTTGGCGGCCAGCTCAAAAGACGAGCGAGTGCGGGTGGATGGTTCAAAGAAAACGAGAGCGACGGTGTTGCCGCGCAGCGCGGGCGCTTTTTTCACGGAGCGTGTGAACAATTGTTTCATCGGCTTGGCCTGCGAAAGGAGTTCTTCGATCTGGGCGCGGTTTAAATACTCGAGGCCGAGCAAGTCCTTCGGGCGCTGTGTGGTTTCCTGTTTCACAGGTCCACCGGGTCGCAGACGATGATTTGATCTTTGTGGTCGACTTCTTCCAATTGCAGGTTTACCGATTCGAAGCGGCTGGTCGGCAAATTGATCGCGGCAAATTCGGCGGCGATCGGCAGTTCGCGGTGGCCGCGATCGATAAGCACCAGCAAGTGGATCGATTTCGGGCGGCCGTAATCCATCAATTGGTCGATGGCCGCGCGGATTGTGCGGCCGGTGAAGAGCACGTCGTCGATCAAAAGGATTTGTTTATTATCGACATCGAAATCGAGATGGGTTTCGCCGATGACAGGGTGGATGCCGGCGGTGGAAAAATCGTCGCGGTAGAGAGTGATGTCGAGCGCGCCCGTCGGCACATCCACGCCTTTTTCTTTCTTCACGGCGAAGGACAGGCGGTTGGCGAGCACCACGCCGCGCGATTGAATGCCGACGATGGCCACGTCACCCGCGGAGAAATCAAACTTCGCGAGCGCGTACGAGCTCAAATCTTTGACCGCGCGCCCAACCTTGTCGGCGGCGATCGTTTGTTTGATGCGGGGAGCGGCCTTCATACGCCGGAGAGGGCCTCCTCTTTTAGTTTGCGCGTCTTCATCCGCCCGATTTTAACCTGAATTGTTTTGTCCTTGAGCGCCTGGGCGGCGATGTCGGTGCGGTAGTGCATGTGCTTGAAGTAAATTTTCTTGACCACTTGGTAGGCCTTCACCACCGCGCATTCGAGCGTGGGGCCCAAGCCCGTCACGTTCATCACGCGCCCGCCGGTGGTAACGAATTTTTCGCCTTCTTTCTTGGTGCCCGCATGAAACACCAGCACGCCTTCTTTATCAGCGTCTTCGAGTCCCAAAATCGGCAGGTTCGATTGAAACGCTCCCGGATAACCGCCGGAGGCGAGCACCACCGTGCAGGCGGACATGTTCTTGCGCTCGAGGCGCACACGCGAGAGTTTCCCTTCGGCAACCGCCAGGAAGCAGTCGTACATGTCGGAATCGATCAGCGGCAGCACCGCCTGTGTTTCCGGATCGCCCAAGCGGCAATTAAATTCGAGGACTTTGGCCCCGGTGGGGGTGAGCATAAGGCCGAAGTAAATGATCCCGCGAAAATCCAACTTCTCGGCGCGAAGGCCGCGCACAAAATTTTCGATAACGTCGGCGTTCACCTGCATGCGCGTGCGGTCGTCGTAAATCGGAGTCGGGGCGTAGGCGCCCATACCGCCGGTGTTCGGGCCTTTGTCGTTGTTGTTCACGCGCTTGTGGTCTTGCGACGCGGGGAAGGGCAAAACAGTGCCGCCGTCGGTGAGCGCCATCACGCTCACTTCGGGGCCTTTCAGCGTTTCTTCGATAATAATGCGCGCGCCCGCGTCGCCGAATTTTTTCTGCACCATCACGGTATCGATGGCGCGGATCAAATCGTCGGTCGAGTGCGTGACGAACACGCCTTTGCCCGCGGCCAAACCATCGGCCTTGAGCACGCGAAAGCTGCGGCCTTCCGTAGAACGAGCGAATTTTTTGGCGTCGTCGGCGTTGGTGAACTCTTTAAATTTGGCGGTCGGGATGCCGTACTTGACCATGAAGTTTTTGGCGAAGAGCTTGCTTCCTTCCAATTGGGCGGCGGCCTTGCTCGCCCCCACGCACAAGCGGCCGTCGGCGCGGATTTCATCGGAAAGACCCGCCACCAGCGGCGCTTCCGGACCGATCACGGTGAGCTTCACGTCTTTCTCTTTGATAAACGCGCGGACAGCGGCGTGATCGGCGGGATTCAAATTGACGCGTTCGGCGAGCTGGCCCATGCCGTCCGAACCGGGCAGGGCATAAATCTTTCCCACCTTCTCGCTGCGCGAGAGCGCTTCCACGATCGCGTGTTCGCGGCCGCCGGCGCCGATGACGAGAACGGTTTCTTTGCTCATGATTTGGCCAGCTCCCGTTCGATCGGAATCGGAAATTTCCCGGTGAAGCAGGCGGTGCAGAAATCGGACGTTTTCATTTTGGTGGAGTTGAGCATCCCATCTTCTGAGAGGTAGGCCAAGCTGTTCACGCCCAAGTATTGACGGATCTTCTCAATTGGGTTTTTGGCGGCGATCAATTCTTTACGGGTCGGAGTGTCGATGCCATAGAAGCAGGAATCGATGACAGGGGGTGAGCTGATTCTCATGTGCACCTCCTTTACGCCGACGCGGCGGAGCATGCGGACAAGTTTGCGGCTGGTGGTGCCCCGGACGATGGAATCGTCGATTAAAACGATGCTTTTTCCGACGAGGGCTTCGGCGACGGCATTATACTTTATCTTCGCCCCGAAGTCCCGGATGGACTGGCGGGGTTCGATGAAGGTCCGGCCGATGTAATGGGAGCGAATCAGGCCCATGTCGTAGCGCAGGCCCGACTCTTCGGCATAGCCCATGGCGGCCACGGTCGCGGAATCCGGGATCGGAATGACCATGTCGGCGCCCGCCGGCGGCGGGGCTTCCCGGGCCAGCTGGCGGCCCATTTCGCGCCGCACCTCATACACGTTTTTACCGAAAATGCGGCTGTCGGGCCGCGAGAAATAGACGTATTCGAACACGCACAGGGCCTTTTTCGGCACCTGCGCGATGGTGTAGGAGGTCAGGCCTTTGCTGGTGATGTCGACCAGTTCCCCCGGGTTCACGTCACGCACATAGCGGGCGCCGATCAAGTCGAAGGCACTGGTTTCGGAGGCCACCACCCACGCTTTGCCCACCCGGCCCAGCGCCAACGGGCGCACGCCATGCGGATCGCGCGCCGCGACGATGCCTTTCTTGGTTATAAAGACAAAGGAGTACGCGCCTCTGAGTTTGCGCAGGCCGTCCAGGAGCGGCTTCACAAAGCCGGACTCTTTGGATTTGGCGAATAAATGGAGGATCACTTCGGTGTCGGAAGTGGTTTGAAAAATCGCGCCTTGTTCAACCAATTTACGGCGCAGCTCAATCGCGTTGGTTAAATTGCCATTGTGCGCGACCGCGATGCGGCCGTTGCCGGTGTTGGCCATGATCGGCTGGCAGTTGGCCAGCATGGAGCCGCCGGCGGTGGAATAGCGCACGTGGCCGATTGCGTGGTTTCCGGTAAGACCGTCCAAGGTTTTCTTGTCGAACACGTCGGCGACCAAGCCCATGTCGATTTTGGCGTGCAAGCCAGATCCGTTGTAGCTGACGATGCCGGCCGCTTCCTGGCCGCGGTGCTGCAGCGCGTAGAGCATGAGGTAGGTAAAGCGCGCCGCGTCAGGTGTGCCAAAGACGCCGGCAACGCCGCACTCTTCGCGCATCTTATCGTTCTGAAAGGGATCAGTTAAAAAGTTTCGCATAGTCCACCGCGCTTTTCCAAAACCAGAATCCATCGCCGCTTTCATCGTTCACCCGCGCCTTGCGGACCGGCCAATTCGGGTGCTGGTATTTGCTAACGAAACGTTCCGGGTGCGGCATGAGGCCGACCACGTTGCCCGCCGGGTTGCAAATGCCGGCGATGTCTTCATCCGAACCGTTGGGATTGTTCGAATATTTAAAAACGATTTGCTTGTTGGCCTTAAGCTTTTTCATGACCGCCGCGTTCAGCGCGATAAATTTCCCTTCGCCGTGCGCGATCGGCAAGTCGAAGGTCGCCGGAATCTCTTTAAGCCACGTGGCCGCCGATTTCTCGGTCTTCATGCCCACCCATTCGCACTGGAAGCGTCCGGAATCGTTGTGCGTGAGAGTGGTGAGTTGGGTGTCGTCGACGGGCTTGAAGCCCGGCAAAAGGCCCGATTTCACAAGCACTTGGAACCCGTTGCACACGCCGATCACGGGTTTTTTTGTTTCGACAAAACGCTCCAACTGGTCTTTCAAACGCAGGCGCAGTGCGTTGGCCAGGACTTTTCCGGAGGCGATGTCGTCGCCGTAGGAAAAGCCGCCCGGAAACACGATCATGTGATACGGATGCAGGCGGATGCGGCCGGCCAAAAGTTTGTTTACGTGCACCAGTTCCGATTCCGCCCCCTGCAGAGCGAGCGCGTGAATGGTTTCCTGGTCGCAATTGGTGCCCGCGGCGCGGACAATCAGGGCTTTCACGGGAGACGCTTTCATAGACCCTTCAGCGGCGCTTTCCAGACGCCTTTGAATTTCTCGACGGTGTCGTCGATTAACGTTTTGGCGGCGGTGCGCACGGTGAAATTGGGTTTTTTGACGGTCTGTCCGAT
>CAZCJA010000102.1:0-5637 GCA_964499015.1 uncultured Elusimicrobia bacterium | reverse complement strand
CGTCGTCATCTGCTCGATCGAGAACATCGACCCGATGGGCGTGCACACCGGCGACTCCATCACCGTCGCGCCGGCCATGACGCTCACCGACAAGGAATACCAGAAGATGCGCGACGCCGCCTTCGCCTGCATCCGCAAGATCGGCGTGGAAACGGGCGGCTCCAACGTGCAATTCGGCGTGAACCCCAAAGACGGCCGCCAAGTCGTCATCGAAATGAACCCGCGCGTCTCGCGCTCCTCCGCGCTGGCGTCAAAAGCCACCGGCTTCCCGATTGCTAAAATCGCCGCCCTTTTGGCGGTCGGCTACCGTTTGGACGAAATTAAAAACGACATCACGCAAAAAACGCCGGCCTCATTTGAACCGACCATCGATTACACGGTGGTAAAAATCCCGCGCTTCGCCTTTGAGAAATTTTCCGCCAGCAACCAGAAGCTCGGCTCGCAGATGAAATCGGTCGGCGAAGTGATGGCCTTGGGCCGCAATTTTAAAGAAGCGCTGCAGAAAGCCTACCGCGGGCTCGAAATCGGCCGCGCGGGTTTGGGCGCAGATGGGAAATCATTCAATCCGATGGTCGAGAAAGCCATTGAAGAAAAACGCACGCTCACACCGGAAGCGTGGGACCAAAAGTACAGCGACGTCCTCAACTCCCTCAAAGACAAGATCCGCGTCGGCAACTCCGACCGCCTGTTCGCGGTGAAAGCGGGCCTGCATTTGGGCCTGACTATCGACGACATCTTTAACCTCTCCAAGATCGATCCGTGGTTCCTTGCGCAGATCAACGAGCTTGTTGAATTTGAAAAAGATTTGCTGGAAAAAGTGCAGACCGGCCACGGCACGAGCAAAGCCATCAGCGGCGACCTTTTGCGCGAAGCCAAGCAGCTCGGCTATTCCGATAAACAGCTCGGTTTCCTGCTCGGTCAAACTGAGAAACAAATTCGCGCGATTCGCAAAAAATTGAACGTCGAGCCCGTTTACAACCTGGTCGACACCTGCGCCGCGGAATTCGAAGCCTACACTCCTTATTATTATTCGACCTACGCCGAAGAAAACGAAACCCGTCCGTCGGACAATCAGAAGATCATGATTTTGGGCGGAGGCCCGAACCGCATCGGCCAAGGAATTGAGTTCGACTATTGCTGCGTGCACGCGGTGATGGCGCTGAAAGAAATCGGCTTTGAAACGATCATGGTGAACTGCAACCCGGAAACGGTTTCAACCGACTACGACACCGCCGACCATTTGTATTTCGAACCGCTGACGCTCGAAGACGTGCTTAACATCATCGAGCGGGAAAAACCAAAAGGCGTGATCGTGCAGTTCGGCGGACAAACACCGCTTAATTTGGCGATTCCCTTGGAAGAAGCGGGCGTTAAAATTTTGGGCACGTCGCCCGATTCCATTGATTTGGCCGAAGACCGCGGCCGCTTCGGCCGCCTGCTTGACAAGCTTGGCATTCCGCAGCCCGCGCACGGTGTGGCCCGTTCATTCCAGGAAGCGCGCCAAGTAGCAAGCCAGATCGGATATCCGGTCATGGTCCGCCCGTCGTACGTTCTCGGCGGACGCGCGATGGAAATCGTCTACGACGAAGGAATGCTCGAGTCCTACATCAATCGCGCGACCACCGTCTCGCCTGACCATCCGATTTTGATCGACAAATACTTGGACAACGCCGTCGAAGTCGACGTTGACGCGCTTTCCGACGGAACCGACACCTACATCGGCGGCCTGATGGAGCACATCGAAGCCGCCGGCATTCACTCGGGCGACTCCGCCTGCGTGCTGCCGCAGCAGAAACTGTCCAAAGAAGTCGTCGAAACCATTGAGAACTACACCCGTTCGCTTGCGAAAGCCCTGAAAGTGAAGGGCCTCATGAACATGCAGCTCGCGATCAAAGACAACGTCGTCTATATTTTAGAAGTGAACCCGCGTGCCAGCCGCACGGTGCCATTCGTGTCGAAATCCACCGGCATACCTCTGGCGAAACTCGCCGCGAAACTAATGGCGGGGAAAAAACTCACGGAACTCTTACCGGCATCGCTCCTCAAGAAAACCTTTATCACCCCGTGGACTTCCGTCAAAGAAGCGGTCCTACCGTGGACACGTTTCCCGGGCGTGAACGCGGTCCTGGGCCCGGAAATGCGCTCCACCGGAGAAGTGATGGGCATCGCCAATAATTTCTCCGCCGCTTATGCGAAGTCCCAAGCGGCCGCCAATTCACAACTGCCGACCAAAGGCAAGGTGTTGATCAGCTTGAAAAAGAACAGCCCGCCGCGCGCTATCGAGACGGCGCGCCGTTTGCACGAGCTGGGTTTTACGCTCGTTGCCACCTCCGGCACAAGTCAACTTTTGAAAGGCGCGGGAATCACGGTGGATACCGTGCAGAAGATCGCGGAAGGACGCCCGAACGTCGTCGATTTGATCACCAACAAAGAAGTATCGCTGGTCATCAACACACCGTCCGGCGCGCGCTCGCAGTCGGACGGTTTTGCCATGCGCAACGCTGCTTTGGGCGCCGGCGTGCCGATCATCACGACGATCGCCGCGGCCTGGGCGGCCACGCAAGCCATCGAGTCCCTCCAGAAAGAAGCGTGGGAAATCCGCTCGCTTCAGGATTACTACAAATCCGCCAACCTTCCTCAGTCATCAAAGAACAAAGAAAAAGTTCGCTCCAAATAATCATTTCGTAAAATCCTGCCATGCGAAACAAACTTCTTTTTGCTCTCGCCTTTACGGTTCTTGCCGCCTGCGCGACCGTGCCCATCACGGGCCGCAAACAATTCAATCTTATTTCCGATCAGGAAGAAGCCAAACTCGGCGACGACGCTTATGCCGAAATTCTCAAGAAAAATAAAATGTCCGCCAACGCTGATTACCAGCGCCGCATCAAAGCCATCGGCGCGCGGATTGCCGCGGCCGCTAACAAATCCGACTTTCAATGGGAATTCAACGTGCTTGAGGGCAAGGACGTGAATGCGTTCTGCCTGCCGGGGGGTAAAGTGGCCTTTTGGGACGGCATCATGCCGATTTGCGGCGACGACAACGGCGTGGCCGTGGTCATGGGCCATGAAGTCGCGCACGCGCTGGCTCATCATGGCGCCGAACGCATGAGCCAAGGCATGGGAGCGGCCATCATCGGCCAAATTTTGGCGGTGGGCCTCAGCAACGCCGAACCCGCCACGCAAGAAAACGCCATGAAGCTTTTTGGCTTGGGCACCCAGGTGGGGGTGATCCTGCCGTTTAGCCGGAGCCACGAATCCGAGGCCGACCACATCGGCTTGATTTTAATGGCCAAAGCCGGCTACGACCCGCGCAGCGCTCCCGAATTTTGGACACGTATGTCGGCCAGCGCCAAAGGACAAAAGCCGCCGGAATTTCTATCCACCCATCCGTCCGATGAAACGCGCATTCGCCAGCTGAATGAATGGCTACCGGAAGCGTTATCGCACTACAAACAACCTTAAATTTGGCCTTGAATTTCATTTTATCCCCGTTACGCTTTTCCTAGTGATGCAATTCCTGAAAGACCTCATTCATTGGTTAATTCACGGCACGGTTGTGGAATCCGCTGAAAACGCGGATGAGACCTCCGTTGAAGCGCCGCGCGTGGAGAAAAAAACCGAAAAGAAAGCGGAAAAGAAACCGCTGATGGACGTTGTCGACACCATCCTTTCCGAAGGCCATGGCGAACAATTTTTACAAGAACTGAAGAAAATTAAACCGATCACCAAAGATTATGAACGCGATCAAGCCGAATTGATTCAGGAAGTGAAACGCCTCTCCACAAGGAAACGACCGTAATTATGGGTGAAGACCGCCGCCGGGCCACTCGCTACGATACAGCCATTGATCTCAGCATCCGATTTCTCGCCGACGGCACGCCGATTAAAGCCTCCGCCATCGAAGTGGGCCCGAACGGCATGCGCATCATGACGGCCATTCCGCTTGTGGAAGCATCCTACGTTCATGTGACCTTCGATCAGGCCTCAAACAACACCCATTGCGAAGGCCGTGTGGTCTGGACGCAGCGATCGGAGGACGGCGCCAAGTTTGAAAGCGGCGTCGAC
The DNA here is from genome assembly GCA_964499015.1 of uncultured Elusimicrobia bacterium. Taxonomy (GTDB): domain Bacteria; phylum Elusimicrobiota; class Elusimicrobia; order F11; family F11; genus CAZCJA01. The sequence continues at coordinate 1,572 of CAZCJA010000102.1, read as the reverse complement.
ATTCAACGCTGGGGCGGGGGAACGCCCGGCCACGAGATGATCAACCACATCCCTAATTTGATCCCCAAGAAAGACCGCCGCAACCGCCGCCGCTAAACCCAAAACTTTACAATCCTCTTACATTTCATTTTCACCACCGCGCCATTCACCGTCCTACTATCTGTCTTCCTTCAAATCCGAGTCCCTCCGCTCAACCTTTCACAGGAGAGCAATCATGAAAACAGCACTCGCCGCACTGCTCCTGGCCAGCTTTGTCACATTGGCCGGAGCCCAGACTCAAAAAATGACCGGGGAGAAGTTCTATGGCAAAGTCACGTCCATTGACGCCGCTGCCAAGACCTTCAGCCTGCACAACAAGACCCGTAAAACCGACGCCACCTTCGCGTGGAGCGAAAGCACGAAGTTCATCGCCAGCAAACAGCCGATCGCGGCCAGCCAGCTTAAAGCGGGGGATTTCCTGACGGTGTCCTACACCGAAGCCAATGGGAAGAAGGAAGCACAACGGGTGGTCCTGCGGGCCAACTCGAACAAGAAAAAAGCCGACCAGTAACACCGACCGACAAACGTCGTCCCGGCGTGTCGTTTGGCCGGGACCCAGGTGTTAAGAGCCAAAACCTGGGCCCCGGCTAGAGGCTTGCCGGGGCGACGCCTTTGTTTTACGATCCGTGTATGACATTCAAGTCCATTCCCGTCATCCTTGGCGCTACCGCCACCGGCAAAACAGATGCCGGAATAGAACTATCAAAACTTATTGATGGTGAAGTTATTTCCATTGATTCCAGGAAAGTTTATCAAGGTCTTCCGGTGGGAACGGCGACACCCAAGGGCACCTGGGAAAACGGGGTTTTGATGGTCGAAAACGTGCCTCACCACCTGATTTCCTGCTACCCGCCTGACCAATCTTTCACGGCTGGGGACTTCGCGCAACAAGCAGAAGCGCTTATTGAAAAGATTTTTCAAAAAAGGAAAATTCCGGTCCTGGTCGGGGGAACCGGCTTCTATTTCAAGGCTCTGCAGATGGGCCTGCCTGATTTGCCGCCGCGCAGCCCCGAAATCCGCAATGAGCTTATGGTCGAGATCGAAAAAGACGGGCCGGAGGTTCTGCACCGGAAACTGGCGGATGTGGACCCGGTAGCCGCACGCGACATATCAAACCAGGACAAACATAAGATCGTCCGGGCGCTGGAAGTGTTCCAGATCACGGGCCAACCGTTTTCCGGCTGGAAAAACACCGGACGCCAACCGTCCCAGCATAAATTTGCGGTGATCGGCCTGCACATGGATAAAAACACCATCGATAAGCGCATCGAGGCCCGTTCCAAACGGATGCTCGACGAGGGAATGATCGAAGAGACCGAGTCGGTGCTGAAAAAAGGCTTTTCCAAGGATTGCCCAGCCCTAGCCAGCTTCGGGTATCGCGAAGCCGTCCAAGTGATTGAAGGAAGCCTGCCCAAGTCTGAATTTTTGCCGCGTCTGATCAAAGGCACCAAAGCCTACGCCAAACGCCAGCACACATGGTTCCGTACGCAAACAAAACCGGTGTGGATCGATTGCGCTGAAAACACGCCCGCC
>CAZCJA010000101.1:0-5641 GCA_964499015.1 uncultured Elusimicrobia bacterium | reverse complement strand
GCCCGCGCCGCGCTTCTCCGCCGTTTTAGCCCACGTAACCGCGTCCAAACCGACCGGGGTTCGCCCGCCATTGATAAAGACCTCCCATTTTTCCGGGCCCGTCTTTTTGGCGTCAATGGCGACCACCACGCACTGCACACCGCATTTGTCGGCGGCGTCTTCGATCAGATCAGGGTTCTTCACCGCGGAGGAGTTCACTGAAACTTTGTCAGCCCCTGCGGACAAAAGCGTTCTGAAATCTTCCACGGTACGGACGCCGCCGCCGACCGTCAGCGGAATAAAAACCTGCTCGGCCGTGCGTGTGACCACATCCAACAAGATAGGGCGTTCGTCCGAGCTGGCCGTAATATCGAGAAACGTTAGTTCGTCCGCGCCTTCAACGTTGTAGCGCTTGGCGATCTCAACAGGGTCGCCGGCGTCGCGCAGATTCAAAAATTTGGTCCCTTTCACCACCCGGCCGTTGGTCACGTCGAGGCACGGGATAATGCGGCGCGCGAGCATTAGTTGGCGGCGGCTTTTATGGCCGCGGGCAGATCGAGCTTGCCGTCGTAAATCGCCTTGCCGACGATGCAGGCGTGAACGTTGATGGCTTTTAGGCGTTCGATGTCTTTCATCGAGCCCACGCCGCCGGAGGCGATGACGCTCATTTTGGTCATGCCCATCACTTTTTGTACGCCGTCGGTATTAACGCCTTCCAGCGTGCCGTCGCGGCTGATGTCTGTAAAAACAACTTCCTGCATCCCAAGCTTCTCCATGATCGACAATCCTTCTTCCAGCGGGAAGCCGGAGTCGGTCTTCCAGCCGCGGGTAGCGATTTTCCCGTCGCGGACATCCAGCGCGGCAACAACGCGGGAACCATATTTTTCCAGCGCCTCTTTGGCGAGACCTACTTCTTCCAAAATAATTGTGCCCAAAATAACACGCTCTATGCCGGCGCCCATGATTCTACTGAGCGACTCTCTGGAACGAACGCCGCCGCCAAACTGGACGAGTACACCGGTTTCTTTCTTAATGCGCAGCGCCAGCTCCAAATTTTTTTGTTCCCCTGATATCGCACCGTCCAAATCGACGACATGCAAACGCGACGCCCCCATCGAAACCCATTTCTTCGCTATCGCGACCGGATCGTCGGAATAAATTGTTTCGTCTTTAACGTCGCCGTGCTTCAAGCGCACGCACTTGCCGTTGCGCAGGTCGATCGCCGGAATAATAATCACGCGGCCACCTTTACATGGCTGAATATGTTCTTCAGCAGTGTTTGCCCGACGCCGGCGCTTTTCTCGGGATGGAACTGCGTGGCGAATAAATTGCCGCGCTGAGCGGCCGAGCAAAAGCCTTTTCCATATTCCGTCATGCAAGCGATATTGGACTTTTTCGCCGGCACCGGATAATACGAGTGCACGAAATAAAAACGATCGGCCGCTTTGATGCCTTTGAAATAGGGCGCCGCGGCTTTCGATGGTTTCACGTTGTTCCATCCCATGTGCGGAATGCGCATGGCGCCACGGAACTTAACGACTTTGCCGGGCAACACGCACAAACCGGGCACATCAGGCGATTCTTCGCTCGATTCAAACAAGAGCTGCAGGCCCAAACAAATCCCCAAATAGGGGCGGTCGTTCTGAATCCACGTGCGAACAAAACCGTCCATGTTTTTTTGCACGAGCGTCCGCATCGCGGCGCCAAAGGAACCCACACCGGGCATGACAAGCAAGTCTGAGCGGTCGAGTTCGGACGCAGAGGAAGACACCGTCACGCGCGCGCCCTGATTTTGCAAGGCTTTAGCCACGCTGTGAAGGTTGCCCATTCCGTAATCGAGAACCCCGACGTTTAGATTCACAGGCTTCCCTTGGTGGATGGAATGCCCTTGTATCGTTTGTCTTTGGCAACGGCCATCGAGAGCGCCTTCGCAAACGCTTTGAACATTCCTTCCGCCATGTGATGAAGGTTGCGGCCCTTCAGCAGTTTAATGTGCAGGTTCATGAGCGCCGCGCCGCCCAACGCCCGGTAAAAATCCTCGAGTAGGTCCAAATCAAACGTGGTCCAATTCGGTTTGATGCCCTTGGCCTCGTATTCGATGTGCGCGCGACCGGACAGGTCTATCGCCACGTACGACAGCGATTCGTCCATCGGCAGCAGGAAGAAGCCGTATCGCTGAATGCCTTTTTTGTCGCCAAGCGCGTCGCGCAGGGCCAGACCCATCGTTATGCCGATGTCTTCCACCAAGTGGTGGGCGTCGATGTGCGTGTCCCCCGCCGCTTTGATTTCCAGATCGATCAGGCTGTGTTTGGAAAAAAGCTCCAGCATGTGGTCCAAGAAGGGCAGCGTTGTGGACACCTTGTAGCGGCCTTGACCGTCTAGGTTCATCTTGAGATAGATGTTGGTCTCGTTGGTGACGCGATGTTTTTTGGCAATGCGCTGTTTCATATTCCCTCTGTCATGCGAACTTTGAGCGACTCCGCGTGGCGCGTCAGGCCTTCGGCCTGAGCCATGCGGTATGCGGCGGTCCAGCCTTTGGCGTACGCGCCGGACGAAATTTCAACGATCGACGAGCGTTTCATGAACGTCATCACGGACAACCCGGACATAAAGCGCGCCGCACGGCCCGTGGGCAGGACGTGGCTGGGTCCCGCCCAATAATCTCCCATCGCGGTCGGCGACCAGTCCCCGATAAAAAAGGTGCCGCCGTTTTTCAAATTGTCGAGGCACATCTGCGGGTGCTTCACGAAAATTTCGACATGTTCACCAGCCAACTCATTGGCTTTGGCGATGGCGCGCGTTAAATCCTTTTCCTGGATGAGCTTACACTGACGCTGAAACTCGTTGGGTATACGGCGCTTCACTTCCCTCAACACCAAGGCGGAAGTGGTAACCAAAAAGCTTTGCGAATCGGGGTCGTGCTCCGCCTGCGCGAGCATGTCGGCCGCGATGAACGCCGCCGGCGCCGATTCATCGGCCAGCACAACGAGCTCCGATGGTCCGGCAATTAAATCGATGCCCACTTCGCCGAACAACTGGCGCTTGGCCTCGGTCACAAACGCGTTACCCGGGCCGACGATCAAATCCACTTTTGGAATCGTCTTGGTGCCGATGGCCAAGGCCGCCACGGCCGACGGGCCGCCCACTTTGTAAATTTCGGTTACGCCCGCGATGTGCGCGGCCGTTAAAATTTCGTCCGACAACCGTGCCGCCGGCGTCACCACCACAATCCGTTCCACACCCGCCAAACGCGCCGGAATGGCCGTCATAAGCAATGTCGAAGGATACGAGAAACGCCCGCCGGGAATATAGATGCCCACCGCTGATACGGGGTTATAAATTTGTCCCATGCGCACGCCGTTCTTGGCGATGGTCCATGATTGCGGTATCTGCTTGCGTTCGTTGTAGTGAAAATCGTTGATGCGGCGCGCGCAAGCTTCTATCGCTTTGCGCAAGTCGCTATCGATGCGCGACGGCGCGGACTTAATCCGACTGATCGGCACGCGGAATTTTGCCGGCGCAATTTTCACCTTTTCAAACTTCTGAATTTCGCGCACGAGCGCAGCATCTCCGTCGCGGCGGACCGCGCTGATGATTTTTTCAACTGTGTTCCGTACGGCCTTGCTCACTCTTTCACCCGGCGGATTCTAGCGCCCAATTTGCTCAGTTTTTGTTCCAAATCTTCATAACCGCGGTCCAAATGATAAATGCGTAAAATATCGCTCTGCCCGTCAGCGGCCAGCGCCGCGAGGACCAGCGCCGCACCGGCGCGCAAGTCCGACACCATCGCCGCGCAGCCCGACAAGTGTTCGACGCCTTTAATGATCGCTTCTCGCCCTTTTAGTGTGATGTCCGCGCCAAAACGAAGCAGTTCCTGCACGTGTAAAAAACGGTTTTCAAATACGGTTTCTGAAATTTTACAGGAGCCCTTGAGCACGCTCATTAACGTAATCCATTGGGCCTGCATGTCCGTTGGAAAACCAGGGTACACATCCGTCTTTACGCTCACCGGCCTCAACGGCCGCACCCAACGCACGCGAACATTGTCACCCTGCGTCTTGATTGATAGGCCCGCCTTTTTAAGACGCCTAATCACGTCCGATAAATGGCTCAAATCGACGCCGCGCAGCGTAACGTCGCCCTTGGTGATCGCCGCGGCGATAATAAATGTACCGGTCTCAATGCGGTCCGGGATCACGGTGTGATGCACGCCGCCCAGCGAATCCACGCCTTGAATCGTGATTGTGGGCGTTCCCAAACCACGAATGGACGCACCCATGCTTTTCAGCATTAGGCCCAAGTCGACGATCTCCGGCTCGCGCGCCGCGCTATTAATCACGGTCGTGCCTTTGGCCAAAACGGCGCCCATCATCAGATTTTCTGTGGCACCCACGCTGGCGTATGGGAATTTCACGATGCCGCCCTTAAGCTGCTTCACGCGTGCGTCGATGTAGCCTTTTTGAATCTCAAAGTGAACGCCCATTTGCTTGAAGCCTGAAATATGAAAATTGACGGGACGAGCGCCGATCGCGCAACCACCCGGCAAACTTACATGCGCTTTCCCCATGCGTGCGAGCAACGGGCCCATAACCAACACGCTCGCCCGCATGCGGCGGACCAAGTCGTACGGCGCAAGCCCGGTGAGTTTCTTGGCTTTTGTGATGACAAGTTTCTTCCCGGCCCATTCGACTTTTTTGCCGAGCGTTGTCAGCAGTTTGATCGAAGTGTCGATGTCCGCCAGGCGTGGCACGCGCTCAAGAATACAGGGTTCATCGGTTAAAAGAGTCGCGAAAAGAATGGGCAGTGCCGCGTTCTTTGAGCCCGACACCTCGATGGTGCCGCGCAAACGCCGTCCGCCCCAAACTTGAAACTTGTCCATTATTTTCCTTTGCGGGCCAAAACCATCCGGTCGTGACCGCCAAAATCTTTGCGAATTTGAACGTCTTGATAACCGGCAGAAATCAGAATTTCCCGCACGGCCGCGGCCTGCTTGTAGCCGATTTCCAGCATCAACAGCCCGCTGGCCTTAAGAAAGCGCCTGCTTTCCAGAATAAGCGGGCGGAGCACGCTCAAACCATCGTCTCCCGCCACGAGAGCAAGACGCGGTTCGTGGTTTTTAACGTCCGCTTCCAACGACTCATATTCTGACCGGGTTACATACGGTGGGTTGGAAATAATCATATCAAAAACCCCCTCCGATTCAGGGCCCAGCTCTGCATACAAATTCGAGCTTAAAAACCGCACTTTTCCGCCTAAGAAAAGCCTCCCCGCGTTGCGCTCGGCGGTCTGCAAAACCTCGGACGAAATATCGATCCCCGTAACGCTGGATTTGGGCACCAGTATGGCAAGCATCGTGGCGATACATCCCGACCCGGTGCCCACGTCTAAAATATTGAAATGTTCTTTGCGCTGCGCTTTGGCTTCATGCGCCGCCCATTCCACCAGCAGTTCCGTTTCCGGGCGCGGAATCAACACAAACGGGTTCACCTCGAAGTCAAAGCCCATGAAATTCTTGCGCCCGAGCAAATAAGCGGCCGGCACGTGCTTCTTACGCTTTAAGATCAATTCGCGGAAGTGCTTGGCCGTTTCATCATCCAGGATGGTTTTCTTCGATACAAAAACGTCGGTCGGCGACTTTTCCAGCAGGCCGCCCATTAAAAAA
>CAZCJA010000100.1:0-5994 GCA_964499015.1 uncultured Elusimicrobia bacterium | reverse complement strand
CATGGCGATGACCTTGCGCTGCAAAGCCGCCTGCTCAATCCCGGTTAACTTTCTGGTTTCAATCGACAAAACGCCTTTGCAGAAAACCAATAATCTCACGCCGGAAAAATGTTTGCGCGTGCTCGCGCTGATGCGCTTCATGAACCCGTCCGTGGAACTGCGCATTGCCGGCGGCCGCGAACTCAATTTGCGCACGCTTCAACCGCTGGGTCTAATGATCGCCAACTCGATTTTTATCGGTGACTACTTAACCACCGTCGGCCAATCGCCCACCGCCGACTTGGAAATGATCCGCGACTTGGGCTACACCGTGCTCGGCCAGCCCGACGATTTCTTGGACAAAATCCTCTCTCAGCCCAAACCCGAACTCAAAACACTCGCACACATCTAGTAGAAGGCGGTCATGACGACCAATAATCCCGTCGCCCTCATCACCGGTTCCGCCCGCGGCTTGGGCCGCGCGTTTGCCGTCGCGTTTGCGAAGGCCGGCTACCGCATTGTCATCAACTATTCCAAGAGCGAAACCCAGGCCCAGGAAGCCGCGCATGAAATCCGCAACCTCGGCGTCGAAGCGCTGACGCTGAAGGCCGACGTGTCCTCCGTCGAGCAGGTCAATAAAATGTTCGAGGACATTAAAATGCGCTGGGGCCGCGTGGACGTGCTCGTGAACAACGCCGGCACCACCGCCAATCGCACCATCGCCAAAATGTCCGACGCGGAATGGAAAAACGTTTTGAACGTGACGCTCGACGGCCCGTTCTATTGCACCCGCGCCGTTTTGCCGATGATGCGTGAACAGAAAGAAGGCGTGATCATCAATATTGGCTCGTATGTGGCCGAAGGTGTGCGCGGCGCGGCCAATTACGCGGCCGCCAAAGCGGGCGTGGTCGCGTTGACCAAAACCACCGCGATTGAAGAAGGCCGCTTTAATATCCGCGCCAATGTGGTCCTGCCCGGCTTTCACGTGACCGACATGAACCGCGAGGTCTATGAAAAATTGGGCGCGGACATTATGAAGCAGCATTTGCTCGGCCGTCTTTCCGACGAAAGCGAAATGGCCGAGTTTGTCGTCGCCATCGCCAAGCAAAACTCCGTTACCGGCCAAGTTTTCGCCTACGAATCCCGGGTCTAGCATGAAGATTGTCGTCTCCGGCATCGGTCTCGTCACACCTCTCGGCAACGGGCGTGAACTCACCTGGAAAAATTTGATCAGCGGCAAAACCGCGATCCATGAAACCACGAATGGACTCGAAGCGCGCGTGATTGACTTCTCGCCCAACGGCGCGCGCTCGCGCATGGGCGACTTTGCGCTGCTCGCCGCCAAAGAAGCGCTCGACCACGCTAAAATAGCCATCGCCGACCGCCGCCGCATCACCATCGGCTGCGTGATCGGACAGAGCAAACCGGTGTTGCCGAATTTCTCTCTGTTTTCTTATTCCGATTGGACCGCCAACGACGTGGTGAAGCGCGAGCTGTTGCTGTCGGGGCCGACCATGAACGTGATCGCCGCCTGCGCCACCGGCGTGGCCGCGATCCGCACAGCGATGAATTGGCTGGAGGACGGGGTGTGCGATGTTGTCTTGGCGGGAGCCGCCGAGTCGAGTCTCACGGATTTTTATAAATCCGGCTTTGAACAAATGGGTGTTTTGGCAAAAGGTCCCGTCACGAATGTGACGCCCTTCGGAAAAAATCGCAGCGGGTTCGCCATGGGCGAAGGCGCGGCGGTGATGGTGATCGAGCGCGAAACCAGCGCGCATGCCCGCGGCGTAAAACCCGTGGCCACGGTGGAACGCGCGGCGCTCGGCCAAAACATCACCGATGCGATAAAATCCAGCGAAGGCGGCCAGGCGGTGGCGCGCGTGATTGACGCGGCGCTCAAGGACCATCCGGTGGATTACATCAACGCCCACGGAACGGGAACGCAGATGAACGATTTGTCGGAAACGCGGGGCATCCGCCTCGCGCTGGGAAAGAAAGCGTATGATGTGCTTGTTTCATCGACCAAAGCGGCGACCGGACACCTGTTGGGCGCGGCCGGCGCGGTCGAGGCGGCCTTCGCGGCGCTGGCCCTGCGCGATCAAGTTGCCCCGCCGACCTTGCATTTGACGCAGCCGGACCCGGCGTGCGATTTGAATTACACGCCGCACGCGTCGCGGCGCACACCGTTGGTGGGAGCGATGTCTCTTTCTTACGGATTTGGCGGCCAGATGGGCGCCGTTTACTTCACGAGGAGCGGATTATGACCATGGAATCCTACGAACAAGAACTGGTTGAGCTCGAAGCCAAAGGGCTCAAGCGCAGCGTGAGAGACCGCACCCTGTTCAAAGGCGTTAACCTCTCCTCAAACGATTATCTGGGCTTGTCCCAGGACGTCAGCATTCAGGAAGCGGCCGAATACGCGATCCGCAGCTTCGGCACGGGCGGCACCGCCTCGCGCTTGCTCGGCGGAACGGTCAAAGTGCACACGGATTTGGAAAATGAACTGGCGCGTTTCTTGGGCAAGGAAGCCGCATTGGTGTATTCATCGGGGTATCACGTCAACACGGGCTTGATTCCCGCACTGGCCTCGGCCGGCGACGTTTTGTTCATCGATCGTTTGTGCCATGCGTCCATTCTGGACGGCGTGAAGCTCTCCGGCGCGCGGTTTTACACCTTCGAGCACAACAACACGGCCGACCTCGAGCAGTTATTGAAAGAGCGCCGCCCTGAATACCGCCGCGCGATCGTGATCACCGAAGGAATATTCTCCATGGATGGCGACCGCCCGGATTTGTCGAGGCTGTGCGCGTTGGCGCATGCCAACGACGCGTTGATGTATGTGGATGAAGCCCATTCGCTGGGCGTGTTCGGCAAAGACGGCCGCGGCATGGCTTCCGAACAGGGCGTTTTGGACCAGATTGATATTTTTGTCGGCACGCTCTCCAAAACATTGGCGAGCCAAGGCGGTTTTGTCGCGACCAAAAAAGTGTTGATCGAGTATTTGATCTCGCGCTGCCGCTCGTTCATTTACACCACGGCCCTTGCGCCGTCGGCCGCCGCCGCAGGCCTGGCCGCGTTGCGCTACCTGCCGATTTACGAATCGCGCCGCAGGCATTTACTCAAGACCGCGGCGACGATCGCCCAGCGTCTTGCGGACGAAGGCTTTCGCGTGCTCTCCAGCGGCTCGCAAATCATCCCGGTGTGGACGGGCAGCGTCGAAGACACGCAGAAGCTGTCCCAGCATTTATTAGAACAGGGATTTTTTGTACCGTCCATCCGCCCGCCAACCGTTCCCGCGGGCGAGGGCCGGGTGCGCCTGTCGATCACCCATGACGTCGCCACACGAGGAATAGAAAACTTGATCAACGCATTTCGTCGTTTCGAAGGACGCCTTGTCCAGACTCATTAACGGCGTTTTCGTCACCGGCACCGATACCGACTGCGGAAAAACTCTCATCGCGGGCGGCATTGCGCGTTCCCTGTTGAAAAAAGGGATGAATGTGGGCGTGATGAAGCCGCTGGCCACCTGGGGCGACCCGGCGCGTTCCTTGGCCCGCACCAAGTGGATTTCCGACGACGCGCTGCATCTGCGCCAAGCCGCCGCCACCTCCGACGCCCTCGATTTGATTAACCCGATTTGTTTCAAAGCCGCGATGGCGCCGTGGCCGGCCGCGCGTCAGGAAAAGAAAAGCATCGATGTGGGCCGCGTTATGTCCGCGTACAAGGAATTGTGCCAGCGTCACGAATACATGGTTGTGGAAGGCGCGGGCGGCCTGATGGTGCCCATCACGCGCGAATTTTTTATGGTCGATTTGATCGAGAAGATGAAGCTGGCCGCGATCATCGTCGCCCGGCCGGATTTGGGCACGCTCAACCACACACTGCTGTCGGTCGCCATGCTCAAATCGCGCGGTATTCCGCTCGCGGGCGTCATCATCAATAACTACAAAGGGAAAACGCGCGCCGAGATCACCAACCCGGGCGTTTTGCAGAAGATTTTGGACCGCCGGATTCTCGTCGTGCCGCACAGAACGGATTTTGTTCACAATTTTGACTCTCTCGCCAATCATCTGGTGAAACAAGGACTGCTTCGTTGGCCGCATTTGCCTTAATCCTCGCACTTTTCATCGCCTCGCCTGTCTTCGCTCAAACCGCCGATATAAAAACCCGTGAGGGTATCGTTTTAACAGCCGTTTTTAAAAAGCCCGCGGCAAACAAACGCACACTGGTCATGCTGCACGGTTGGAAAGCGGTGAAAGAAGAGTGGAACCCGCTGATCGCCGTGCTGGAAAAAAACGGCTGGGGTTATTTGGCCTACGACGCCCGCCCCGGCGGCCCACCGATGAAATTAATTGACGACGTGGGCATGGTCCTTAAATATTTGGAGAGCCAGGGCGTCCGGCGGGACACCGTTTCGCTGGCCGGCGCCAGTTTGGGCGCAAACGTCATTTTGTGTTACGCCGCGATGACGGGATTTAAAGGCCCGTTGGTCGCGCTGTCGCCGGGGTTGGATTACGGCGGGCTTAAAATGGAGCCCATGGTGCCGCGCGTGAAAGCGCAAACGCTCATGGTGGCCAGCCGCGTCGACGCGTACGCTTATGACAGCTCCGCAAAACTCGCCAAGCTTAACTCCAACGTCACCTTGTGGGACGACGAGAAAACGGGCCATGGTGTGCAGATGTTCAATGCGGAATTCCTTAAACGGCTCATGGCATGGCTCAGCGCGAATTAGAACGCCTCGATAAAAAACACCTCTGGCACCCCTTCACGCAGCAGTTCCTCTGGGAAAAAGAACCCACGCTGATCGTCGACCGCGGCCGCGGCGTTTATTTTTACGACGTTAACGGAAAAAAATACCTGGACGGTGTCTCATCTTTGTGGGTCAATCTTCTCGGGCACAATCATCCGGCCTTAAACCGCGCGTTCAAAAAGCAGCTCTCCAAAATCGCCCACTCGACGTTTCTGGGGCTCTCGCATCGTCCGGGCATCGAACTCGCGCGCGAACTGGTGCGCATCGCGCCAAAAAATATCAGCCGCGTTTTCTATTCGGACAATGGCGCCACCGCGGTCGAGATCGCGCTGAAGATGGCGTTTCAATACTGGCGGGAAAAGACAGGGCAAGCGCGCAGCGAGTATTTGGCCGTCGACGGATCCTATCACGGCGACACGTTGGGCGCGGTGTCCGTCGGTTCCATCGGCGCGTTTCATTCTAAATTCAAACCGCTTTTGTTCAAAGTCCATTTTGCCGCGCAGCCGTCGTGCGCGCACGCCGAACATCGCCTGCGCACCGGCGAAAAAGTGAACGGCGTTAGCGCGTGTGCGCGGGCAGCGCTGGTGAGCGTCGAGAAAATTTTAAAAGCCCGCCGCGGAAAAATCGCGGCGGCGATTCTTGAGCCCGTCATGCAGGGCGCGACCGGCATGCGCGTGCAGCCGCCCGGCTACGTCGCCGGGTTCCGCCGCTTGTGCGATAAATACAATGTCCTTATGATTGCGGACGAAGTGGCCACCGGCATCGGCCGCACGGGAACCATGTTCGCGGTGCAGCAGGAAAATGTCCGGCCCGATTTTTTGTGCCTGGCAAAGGCGCTCACCGGCGGGTACACGCCGCTGGCGGCCACGCTCACCACCGAACGGGTGTACCGGGCGTTTTACGGACCGATGCGTAAAAACAACACGTTTTTTCATGGCCACAGCTACACCGGCCATCCGCTGGGCGCGGCGGTCGCCCTGGCCACGCTGAAGACGGTCTCGACGGTAAAACTCCTTGAAAAAACGCGCAAAAGCGCGCATCTTATGAAGGACGAACTGCGGTCTTTCGAGGACCTGCCAACGGTGAAATCGATCCGTCAGGCGGGGCTCATGGCGGGTGTCGAGTTGGCGGAAACGGGAATGGCCAAGCGGGTGTGCCGGGCGCTTTTGAAAAAAGGCATTTGGCTGCGGCCCTTGGGCGCGACGGTGGTGATCATGCCGCCGCCGATTATTTCCCCGAAAGATCTCCGCCGGCTTCTCACAACC
>CAZCJA010000099.1:0-6059 GCA_964499015.1 uncultured Elusimicrobia bacterium | reverse complement strand
AACATCACTTTTCCGCCCGCCGATAACGATTGATGTGCCTTCTTCAACAGCAACAAGTCTTTCTCTTTCGACCAAATGGTTAAGAAGTGGCAAAAAATGTAGGCGTCCGCAGACGGAAAAGGATCTTTAAAACAATTTCCGGGAATAACGGTCAGCCGATCCGAAAGGCCGTGGTTCGCGATGTTTTTCTTGGCGATTTCACACACCGACGGCAGGTCGTAAACGGACGCTTTCAAATGGGGGAACTTCTTAGCCAGCGAAATAATGTTTGTGCCGTCTCCACCGCCCACGTCGATCAGATATTTCACGTCTGTTAAATCAACGAAGTCAGCCAGCAGCTTATTGGTTTGCACCGACAGCGCCTGCATCGCATCTTGAAAAATCTTCTCCAGCTCGGGCTCGTGCGCCAGCCGTTCGTAAAACGTCGGCTCATTGCCTTTAAATTCGTTTAACCCGACATTTTTATATTGCTTTAACGATTCGTAAAAATGCGGCATGGCTTTGTACATTCCATGATGTTCGAGCAGCACATACGCAATAATGTTTTTTGGGCTGCTGGAAACAAACAGTTTCTTGGCGAGATGCGAATTTCGATAATGATGGCCTTTCTTTAACAGAAGACGTACGGACGTCAGCCCCAGCAACAGTATGCGCGCCGGCTGTTCGGCAATCCCAAGTTCTTTGGCGATTTCAGAGACCGTTAACGTTTGCCTTGCTTCGAGAAGATCGAACAACTTGAATTTGACCGCCGCGTACAGCGTCTCGAAGAAAATGTGGCCGCCAAACACCAAATAGGATTTCTCGGCTGCCGATCTCACGAAAATTTTTTCGTAAACGTCGTTCGCTAAAACGACAAGCCAATTGCCCACATTGTTAAAGAAGTTACCCACCGCCGCCTCCCTTTCGTATAGCCCGCTCGACAGCCCAATCCAAAAATCGCTCGTACATCCCGTTTGATTTAACAGTCCCCAGTTGTTTTTCAAAATAACGCGCGAACGCGTCCCGCTTTAATTTCCGCAAAAAACCACGCTTCGTCCCGGCCGCGTAATTTTTTCCGCCCGTGTACATATCCATTTGCAGACAAAATGGTGCACAGCGGATCTTCATGCGTCCCAATAAAATACCCACCGTTTGCGCGCCCACGAAGGAAGAGGCCATTTCGCAGCCAACCGTTGATGATGGGCCGCGATGCTCTTTCATATTTAACGCCGTCATGTCGGCGTAGCCCAAATGCAACGCCTTGGGCGTCAGTCCCATGAGGAAACTGGCGATGCGTTCCTCATACGATAAGTCGTCGGAAATATTGAAGTAATCATCGAACGGCATTCCCTGCGGATGAAACACAATTCCCGTTGCGCCAAAACCGACCGGCGCGGCTGTTAGCGCATAAATTCCTTTGGCTCGCGCTTTGGAAAAAACAAGACGACGAATATCAAAAACAAAGAAGTCGAAACCATCCACAAATATGTCCGCACCGTCCAAGAACCGATCGACATTGCCTTCGTTAATTCCATCGGGAAAAACATTCACCTCAGCTTCCGGGTTGATATCTTTGATCATCCGTTCCAAAACAGCGGCTTTTTTTTGACCCAGCGTGGAGACGACCGCCCCGATTTGACGATTAAAATTTCCGGTTTCAAATGTGTCCATGTCCGAAATATTAAATTTACCGACGCCCAAACGCGCCAACGTGATCGCGTGAAAGCCGCCGACGCCGCCCATGCCGGCGATGGCCACGCGGCTCGTGCGCAGCTTCTCCTGCTCCGTGGGAGAAATCAAGCCCCGGTTGCGGGAAAACGCCTCGTTGTAGTCCCAGTTGCTCATTCGGAAATTCTCTTCATGTAGTCCTTGGTGAAATATTTTTCCGGCAGCGCCTTCACGGACATATTGGCGTACTCAAGAACGGAGTATGAACCTTCCTTGACTGCGTCGGTCATCGTCAGCTTGGTCGGACGGACCGCGCCGCCGAATTCCTTATAGCCTTCGTATTTGCAGGTTTTTAATTTTCGCCCGGAGATGGCGTAAAACTCGGCGAAATGGGGACGGCTCGACGCGGCTTTGACCCATAGAACGACGCGGCCGTACGTCACGTCTTTTGTTTTCGCCTCGAGATCCAGCACATAGAATTTTTCGCCTTTGATTGTTGCTGTTTCCTTAAGCGTGGGCGTGTAATCGCCGCTGAAATTGGCACGCGACAAATCACCGTTGGCCACTTCGCCGGTCAGTTTTTCCTGCATCGAAATGCGCAAAGGCTTGGACACGTTCGGCAAATAGCCCCAATAGTTGGCGCCGTTCATCAACAGAATGCGGCCGCGATCGACGACGGGCGTTAACGTTTCAACCACCGATTTATCCCGCCCTTTGACCATGACCTTAAACGTGCTTTCCTTCTTGCCTTTGTTGGCCTGATGGTCGGTGACCTTCACTTCGCACGTGTAATCAAGCTGCGGATTGCGAATGCCGTCGGCCTTCTCCAAGATCTGCTGAGGCGACGGGGCCGCGACCACGGCGGTCGCAACACTTGCGAGAAAAATGTTTATGACGATATTTTTAAGCCACATAAGAACTCCTTAGTTTAAGTGCCGCAGCGCCTGCGAAATATCCAGCCGCGCCGCGTGGCGCGCCGGAAGATACGACGAAATCAGGGCCGTAAAAAGAGCGACGAAAAACGAAAACACCAGCGCCGAACCAACAATCATCGGTTCCGACGTCCAGCCCGCCGAAACGCCCGGCGTCACCGGCATCGGAATGCCGATGGAGGCGACCAGCCGCACGAAGGCCGAACCTGCGACGAGGCCCAAGACCCCGCCGATAATTCCGATCAAAAGACCTTCAATGACCACGAACTGCAAAATGCGCGCGGGCTTGCTGCCCAAGGCCCGGAGCGTTCCGAACTCGGTGACGCGCTCCAGCACCGCCATGTTCATCGTGTTGGAAATCGTGAGGATAACGATCACGACAATGACCAGGCGTATCACCGCGTACCAGCGGCTGAACATCGCGCGCGTTTTCTCATAGAAATCGTTGGCCTCACGCCAGGTTTGCACGTCCAAATTCCAATTGTTTTTTTTGATCAGCGCTTCGAGTTCGGACTTTACCGCGTCCGTTTTGGCGGTGTCGTCCAGATAAACCACGATGGACTGAACGGCGTCGGTGCGCAAGATCGTTTGCGCCGACTCGAGCGGAAGGACCACGCCGTAATCGTTAATGTGGGGGAGCGCGGAATTAAAAATGCCGCGGACGGAAATATCCAACCCGTTAATGGATTGGTCGACCGTGCGCCCGATCAGGATCAAATCGGCGCCCATGCCGTAATTCATGGACGCCGCTAATTGTTCGCCCAACAACACGCCGCGAGGTTGGTCCGACGTTAAATTATCGCCGATGGATTTAATCTGCACGCCTTTCTGGCGCGCGATCTCGCGTTTGCGGCCGTCCGCCGCCGGATCGACGCCGAAGACAAAACAAGAGGAGGATTCCTCGCCGTTACCGATCAAACCGCCGAATTCAAGCCGGGGCTCGGTCAGAATCACCCCGTTAACACGCTCTATTTCGCTCAAAATGGGCTTATACGCCTCGATTAGATACGAATAAGGGTCCAGAGCCCCTTTTTCGGCAAAACCGCGTGTGGAGAGTTTTAGGTGGCCTGATTGAGAAAAGATGATCTGCTCGCGCAATTTGGCGTACATGTCCTCAAAAAACCCGCCCACAAATAGAATGGCGGTCATGCCGAACACAATCGAAAACAAGGTGATCAGCGAGCGCATGCGGTGCCGCCAGATATTACGGAAGGAAAGTGAGACGACCGCCGTTAATTGCATTGCCGCAGCGCCTCCGCAATGTCCAGCCGTGACGCGCGAAAAGAGGGGACGATCGACGCCACCACCGCGGTGGTGACCGACAACACCAGCGCGGCCGCAGCGCCGGACAACGTCACGACCGGTTCCGAAACCCACGCCATGCTCGCGCCGGGAGGCGGCGGCATGTTAATTCCGATATGGCCGATAATGATGGTGAATAAACAACCGAGCACAATTCCAATCATGCTGCCGGCCACGCCCAAAACAATCGATTCGGTAATAAACAATTCAATGATGCGCGAGCGTTTCGAGCCGAGAGCGCGCAGGGTGCCGATCTCGTTGATGCGTTCCAGTACCGCCATACTCAGCGTGTTGTAAATGCTCAATATCACCACAATCGCCAAAACGATTTTGACGACGCCGAACATCCGGTCGAACAGCATTTCGGTCTGCACATAGAAATCGTTCAGCGCGCGCCAATCCTTTATTTCCAAATCCCATCCGTTCTTCGCAATCAAGGCCGCGACTTCGCTGTAGGCGGCCCGCGTGTTTCTGGTTTCGTCCAAATAAATAACGAGAGCGTGAACCGACGCGGTATCGATCAGCTCCTGCGCGGTGGCGAGGGGGATTTTCAAATACCGGTCGTCAAACGGTTTATACGAGGTTTGAAAAATACCTTTAACGACGATGTCGAGCGCGTTGATGCCGCCGTGCTCCGTGGTCACCGTGAGCGCCAAACCGCCTCCGTCCTTCACACCCAACCCCTGCGCGAGCCCCAATCCCAGCAACCCGCGGTAGGTGTCCGCCGCGTCCAAGTCGTCGCCGCTTCTTAAGACGATCCCGTTCCCCACCATCGCGGCGTCCAAGCGGCTTCCATCGCTCACGACCGATGCCTTCGCGGCGCCGCTTTCCACGCCTTGAATCACGCACGGTCCCGAATTGCTGCCGGCGCTGACCAGGCCGTTTATTTCCACGCGACTCGTCACCGACACGACGTGCGGCAGCGCGGCCAAAGCGGCACGGACATCGTGCGGATTATCGATCATGTGCTTAAAAGGTTCGCGCAGCCCGCTCTTGCCGTAGCCGGACTTATAGATCTGCAAATGGCCGGTGCGCCCTTTGATGTAGCTCTCGCTCATCTTTTCGTACACGTTGGCGATGTACCCGGACATAAAGATCACGCACACGCAGCCAAACGAGATCGCCGACATGGAAATCAGCGAACGCACGCGGTGGCGGAATACGTTGCGCGCTGCGATATTGAACATCAACACAAAAGGCCGTCCGATAAGTTGATGACGCGCGAGGCGCGGGCGATGACGTTGGGATCGTGCGTGGAAAAAACAAACGTGGCCCCGCGGGTGCGGTTTAAGGTCTGCATCAAATCCAAAACGTCGGCGCCGGTTTTTTTGTCGAGGTTGGCGGTGGGCTCGTCCGCGAGAATGATCAGCGGCTCGCCCGCCATCGCGCGCGCGATCGCCACGCGCTGGCGCTGGCCGCCGGAAAGCTCCAGCGGCCTGTGATGCGCGTGCGTGTCCAAGCCGACATCGGCGAGGGCCTGCGTCACGCGAGCGCGGCGCGAGGCCGCGTCCATTTTCCGTTCCAAGAGCGGATATTCAACATTCTCATACGCCGTCAGTACCGGGATCAAATTGAACTGCTGGAAAATAAAACCAATTTTATTCAGGCGAATGTCCGAAAGCGCGTTGTCGGATTGGCCATCGATGCGTACGCCGTCGATCGTCACGTCGCCCGATGACGCGCGTTCAATACAGCCGATGATATTTAAGAGCGTCGTTTTGCCGCTGCCGGAGGGGCCGGAAATCGCGAGGAACTCGCCTTTGTTGATTTCAATGCTCACGCCTTTGAGCGCCTGCACGTTCATTTTGCCCAACGCGTATTCCTTGCGGACATCGGCGACACGGATAATGGCACTCATTTTTTAATCTCCAGAACCGCATCAACCGGACGCCGTGGCGCACGGCCGGAGGGAGCCGCCGCCAGGCCGATACGGAAAACGCATGCCATCTCCCGTTCACGAAGAGACGGAATGAATTCACGCACATGGGCGGACATTTTTCTCAGCTCAGCGGAACGTTGGGCGGGAAACGCGGCCGGATTGGCTTTATCGATCTGCTCCATCATGGGGAAACCCATCATTCCATGAAAAGCCAATTTCATGTTTGTGGCCTTCAGCCATAAACATTGAAGAGCGCCGCCGGAGTCCAGCATGGCCGCCGGCGTACATTTTTTAACCGT
>CAZCJA010000098.1:0-6517 GCA_964499015.1 uncultured Elusimicrobia bacterium | reverse complement strand
AGCAGGCGGCTTTGCCGCGCAAGGTCATCGCCATGTCGACGATGTCGTCGTTGGTTTCCCCCATGCCCACCAAAATGCCGCTGCAGGGTGAGAGGCCTTGGTCGGCGGCTTTCTTCATGGTGTCCAAGCGGTCGTCGTAGCCGTGCGTTCCGCAGATCTTTTCGTAATGAGCTTTGCTGGTGTTGATGTTGTGGTTGTAGGCGTGAACGCCGGCTTCTTTAAGCTTCTCGGCTTGCCCGTCCTGCAGCAGGCCCAAACAGGCGCACACTTCCAAATTGGGGTGTTTGTCTTTTAAGTTTTTAACGGAGTCGCAAAATTCATTGAGCTCGCGATTGGACGGCCCGCGGCCGCTGGCCACCAAACACGCGCGCACCGCGCCGACCGCCATGCCGCGCTCGGCGTTTTCAATCATGTCGGTGGGATGCATTAAAGGGTATTTGGCGATCGGGGCCTGGGAATCCTTGGATTGGGAGCAGTAGTGGCAATCTTCGGGGCAGAGGCCGCTTTTCACGTTGACCAAGTAATTCAGCTTCACTTTCTTGCCGAAGAACTTCTCGCGCACGCGCCGAGCCGCGCCGACCAGTTCCATCAATTCGTCGTTGGACGAATCAAGGACGGAGAGTGCCTCTTCTTGGGTTAACGCTTCGTTATTAAGCGCCTTGGCTTCGATGGCGGGCCATTTGGCTGTCATATCGGTGGATTGTACTCGATTTACTTGCGAATCAGAACCTTGACCGTTGTGATGAATAGGCCGGTTAGAAGCAGGTTTAAGGCCAGGCTCAGGGCCGCCGTGGTGCCGGCCAGACCGCCGATACCATAGGAAAGAGAGATGACCAGCACCCCACCGCCCACTTCGCCGCGCGGGAACATCGCCACGCTTAACGCCAAACGCTCCTTAAAGCTCATTTCGTCTTTGTAAACGAAAAGCGGGAAGCATTTGCCGATATTGCTGATGACGGTCAAAATCAGCACATGAATGATGAGCGTGTTCACGCTGGTGCCCGCCAAATCGATTTTCGGCAAGGACAATCCCACCATTAACATAAACAACGCTTTGATCACCTCATCCAAGTCAAATCCTTTGCGCTTTTCCTGATCAGCAAGGCCCTCGTGATGCGTGTTGGCGATCGCGCAACCCAGACAGAACGCGGGCAAAAGCACTTCAAAATGCACGTGAGTGACTTTATAGAACAAGGCGCACACCGCCCATAAAACGAACCCGTAACCGAGCATCCAATTGGGGTTGATGGGGATGCGCAGTTGGTGCAAATAGCGGTAAGCGAACCACAACAGCCCGGCGATCAGGAACACCATGGCAAACATGGGTGCGTTAAAGCCGGCGATCCACATCTGCAGGGGAATCATGAACAGCACCGTGTCGAGATCGTCAAAAATCGCCAGCACGCGGGCTTTTTTATAGACGGCGGTCGTGGCGAGGCCGGCGGCGGCCAGCATGGTGAACAACACGCCCGCGGAGGTGGGCGAAGCGAAGCGTCCGAGAAGAAGCGCGTCTTTGCTGTCCAAACCGAAAGCGTAAATAAAATACGCGGCGCAGAAAATCCACGGAAAAGCGGCCGCCGTGGCGGCCACGAGATAGTCTTTTCCGTATTGGCCGAGGTTCTTTTTATCGATGATAAATTCCAAACCCACTTCGATCATGATGTAGGCGAGGCAAATCATCGTGATGGCGGACGTCAGCCACGACAACGAGGCCGCCGCGGGGTGCTGGGACACCGCCATTCCAGTGATCAAAAGAAAACTATAAGACCAAACTTTTTTCATACCAACGTCTCCTGTGTACGGATGAAGAGGCTACAACTTCTCGGGGGCGCTGACGCCGAGAAGCGAAAGCCCCGTGGCGACGGTTTTGCGGATGGCGTCCACGAGGGACAGGCGGAAGGTGCGCACGGCTTCATCATCCACCAAAACCATGCACTGTTCATAGAACGAATGGTATTTGCTGGCGAGCTCCATCAGATAAATCGTGAGATGGTGCGTGGAGCGGTCCTTCGCGCAGGCTTCGACCGCGTGAGTAAAATTCATGAGGTGCAAAATTACCGCGCGTTCCGCCGGGTCCAGCGCTCCGGTCAAGCTCACCTTGGACACATCGGTGTTAAAGCCGCGCTTTTCCCCTTCCTTAAAGATGGAACAGCAGCGGGCGTGCACATACTGCACGTAGAAAACGGGGTTCTCCGACGCCTGCTTCTTCGCCAGATCCAAATCAAACTCAAAGTGGGTGTTCGGGCTGCGCAGCGCAAAAAAGAAGCGCGCCGCGTCCTTGCCCACTTCCGTAAAGAGGTCGCGCAAACTCACCATATCACCGGCGCGTTTCGATAAGCGCCCGCCTTTGATCGCGACCAGCTGATTGAAAATAATTTCGAGCTTCTCCGATTCCTGGCCAAGCGCTTTCAGCGATCCCTTCAAACGCTGGGCGTAGCCGTGATGGTCGGCGCCCCAAATGTTGATGTAGTGGTCGAAGTGCCGGTTGAACTTCTCGTGGTGATACGCGATGTCGGCCGCGAAATAGGTGGGCGCTTCGTTGCCTTTGCGCAAAACGCGGTCTTTCTCGTCGCCGAACTCGGTGGCCTTAAACCACACAGCGCCTTCCTGCTCGTACACGTAACCCTTCTTCTTCAGGTCGTTAAAGAGCGCTTCGAGCGCGTTTTTCTTGTGCAAAGCGGATTCTTTGAACCACGAGTCAAAGTGAACGTCGAAATCTTTTAGGTCCTGCTGGATGACGCCCAGGTTCTTGGCGCTGGCGTACCCGGCCAGGTCGTTTTCATCAAAAATCATCTGTGCGTCGCCCACGGGCTTGAATTGCTTGCCGGAAGCCACCGCTTCCTTGGCGATGTCGAGAACGTAGCTGCCTTTGTATCCGTCTTCTGGAAAATTGGCCGTCTCGCCTTTCACCTCGCGCACGCGCGCTTCCGTCGAGTAGCCCAGCTTGCGGATCTGGCCGCCGGAATCATTCACATAAAATTCGGCGTTAACCGTATGTCCGAGCGATCGGAAAATGCGCACCAAAGAATCACCAAGCGCGGCGCCGCGGCCGTGGCCGACGTGAAGCGGGCCCGTGGGGTTGGCGGAAACAAATTCGAGCAGGATTTTTTCGGTTTTGCGCGCGGGATCGGCGGCGGGCTGAGGGGTCTTTAAATACGACGACAGTTCCTCTTTCAGCGCGGCGTCTTTAAGAATGATGTTGAGAAAACCCGGACCGGCCAGCTCGATGCGTTCGACCAGATCGCTCTTGGGAAAGCTCTTGATCAGCTCTTCACCGACGTTTTTCGGCGAGGTGCTAAGCGGCTTGGCGAGCAAAAGAGGCAAATTGGCGGCCAGATCGCCCTGGATTTTGGACGGCGGCAGGCCCAAATCAAAATGCGGGACGGCGGCGTCCTTTCCTTTGGATTTAAGCAGATGGGCGGCGCCATCCTTTAAGAGCTCGCGCAGGGCCGACTGGATCATTTCTTCTTTTTCTTGGCGGGTTTCTTTTTGGCGGACTTCTTTCCAGATGGCTTGCCCTTGGCCTTCTTCCCTTTGGTTTTGCCCCGGGCCGGGCCTTTCAAATGAATGGGCGGAGCGGCCGGCGATTTTTTCTCCGAAACAGCCACTTGCTTCGCCGCGTTCCAAAGGCGTTCTACCGCATAAAATTCACGGGTCTTCTCTTCCATGATATGGACCAAAAGCGAACCGAAGTCGAGCACGCGCCATAAGTGGCCGCGCTGGCCGTCGGTGCGGATCAGGGACAAATCGGTTTTCTCGGCCACGGACTGGCGGATCGCGTCTTCGAGCGCGCGCACATGAATGTGACTGTTCGCGCCGACGAAAAGAAATATCTCCGCCACCGAGGTGAGCTGTTTCACGTCGAGCGCGACGATGTCGAGCCCCAACTTATCTTCGGCCGCTTCGGCCGCTATCTTTGCAACGTCTATGGTTTTCATAAATAGGTTTGTTTGCTTTGCGCGAGGCGGCGCCGGGCCTCTTCTTCTTCACGCGCGCGGGCCGATTCTAGCGCGGGCGCCAGTACGGCGGTGACGGTTTCCATCACCTGGCGCTTGCCGGAGTCAAAAGCGTTAAGGGCGCCATTATAGTAGACAAATAGCCCTTCTCGACCCGCCGCCGAATTCACCCGGGACAATATCAGATGGCCGTCGGCAAAGGACAGTGGGGCGATCCCGCGCTGGGACTTCTTAATATCGGGCATACTGTCGAACAATTCGCCGCTGCTTTTCAGCAGCGTCGACACGGTTTCGATCGCCACCGGGAACGCATGGGCCTCCGGCCCGAGAACGGAAACGAGCCCGTACTCATCGTTAAAGGGATTCCAACGGTAGAAGGCGACGCTGCTCTTGGCGACCAATGCTCCCTGCAAGCGCTCCAGAACGGAGCGGATTAAATTTTCGAAAGAACTGGCCGCGCCGATAAGCCTCGCCACGTCGTACACCGTCACCAACTCTTCGGTCGTATGCCTCAAGCGCGAGCTGACCACCGCGAACAACGCGGTCATCTGGTCGATCGCGGCAGAGGGTTCTTTCTTAATAAGCGTGTCAACCGCCGAACGCGGCAAAACATAGAGCATCGCCGGCGCGGCCGCGACCACGCTGGCCGAATGGGGCTGGTTATCCAGAAAAGCCATTTCACCAAAAAATTCCTCGGCTTCCAGGCGCGCGACCACTTTGGCATGGGTTTCCACGGAGACGCTGCCTTTGGCGATAAGAAAAAGAGAACCGGTCTTTTCCCCTTCGCGAAGAATCGTTTCTCCGGCGGCAAAATTCTTTTCCTGCATGGCCTCGCCCAAACGCGTCAACGCGTCGGCCGAGATACCGGCAAAGAGCCTCAACTTGGAAAGTTTTTCAACGGAAATCATTTGCCCAGCACCATTTTGATCTTTTCCGGATCGCGCGCCTTCACCAGCGCGTCGCCGAGGGATATCTTCTTCGCCTTCACCAGGTCTTCAAGCGACTTATCCAACGACTGCATGCCGAATTTAGCGCCGGTGTCGATCGCGTTGTAAATCATATGCGTCTTGCCTTCGCGGATCAAATTCGCGATCGCGGGAGTGACCATCATAATCTCTCGCGCGGCGACGCGGCCTTTACCGTCGGCGGTTGGGATCAGCGTCTGGCAAACGACGGCTTTTAGCGTGGTCGACAACTGAACGCGGATTTGTTGCTGTTGGTGCGGCGGAAAAACGTCGATCATGCGATCGATGGTTTGTGGCGCGTCGGTGGTGTGCAAGGTTGCGAACACCAAGTGGCCTGTTTCACTCGCGGTGATGGCCAACGCAATCGTTTCCAGATCACGCAATTCGCCGACCAGGATTACGTCCGGGTCTTCGCGCAGCGAAGACTTTAGCGCATTGGAAAATGACTGTGTGGTCGTGCCCACTTCGCGCTGGCGGATGATGCAAGACTTGGATTCGTAAACAAATTCAATCGGGTCTTCGATGGTGAGGATGTGTTCCTTCCGCGTGCTGTTGATCATGTCGATCAGCGCCGCCAGCGTGGTGGTTTTTCCGGAGCCGGTCGGACCCGTGACGAGAACCAGCCCGCGCGGAAGTTTGGCTAAATCTTCCATCGCCGGCGTGAACCCCAACTCGGAGGCCACCGGCACTTTCGAGCTGATAATGCGCAAAACGGCTTCGATGCCTTGCCGCGCCATCAGCACGTTCACACGGAAGCGCGCCACGTTCGGCAGTGAAAATGAACAATCCAACTCCTGCTTTTCTTCAAAACGGCGGCGTTGGGCATCAAATAAAATGGAGTAAATCAGCTTTTGAGAGTCTTCGGTCCGGATCACTTCGTAGCCGGGAAGGGCGACCACTTCGCCGCGTATGCGCACCAACGGCGGCTTGCCCACGGCGATATGCACGTCGGAGGCCTGCATTTGAACGGCCTTGGTCAAAATTTCCACGAAGTCGTGAGGCATAATTCCTCCCTAACCTACTTTTTGTAATTCTTGCCCAAAACCACCTCAACATCAACAAGCCGTTTAAAATTTATTTCGGAATGAAAGTCATCGACGCCCAACGATTCCGCGACCTTTTGCGCTTTGAGTATATCCCCAGTGCGGTCAAAAACACGGGTATGTTCTTGTTCCGCGGCGTACGTCCCCCAATCGACGACATCGTAGCCTTGGCGGCGCAAATATTTGGTGATGTCGTACGCCAGCGCACGCTGGCCGGAAGCGTTCCACACGTTCACCGTTATTTTCTCTTCCTGCGGAACAATAATGTCCGTCTGATCGAATGACACGTCCTGCGCCAGAATGGTGCGCTGGCCCATTTTCTGCACCGCTTCTTTGTTCAGCTCCCAGAACGGGCCGCGTGGTTTGCCCGGAAGAATATAGAAACCCAAACTGTTGGAACGCACGCGCCGCGCGGCGACCGCCAGATAAACCACGTCCCATGCCGACATATTTGTGTGAATGCTGGAAAACACCGCGCCGACCAGCTGGGGAAATTTAAGCACGGTGAGCGGATTGGCCATGCTTTTGGCCATGTTGCGTAAAAATTCCTGCT
>CAZCJA010000097.1:0-6521 GCA_964499015.1 uncultured Elusimicrobia bacterium | reverse complement strand
GCGCGCGTCATGCCGTGGCCGTTGTCGCTGACCATGATTCTTTTACGGCCCGCGCCTTCGATGGTCACCATGATGGTGTCGGCGCCGGCGTCCAAACTGTTTTCAATCAGCTCTTTCACCACGGACGCGGGACGTTCCACCACTTCGCCGGCGGCGATGCGGGCGATCAAATCGTCCGGTAATTGTTGAATGCGAGGGGGCATTCGCTCTCCTATGAGTTCAGCACTTCTCTTTCAGTTCGCTCAAAATCGTAAACGCCTGCATCGGCGTGAGATGGTTCAAATCGATGTCGCGGATTTCCTTCACCACCGGATGCTCGTCGAAAAGCCGCAGTTGATTGTCGCTCTTTTTCGGGGCGCCGCTTTTCTGCACGCGGTGGTCGCCCGATTCCAGCTGGGTCAAAATTTCGCGCGCGCGGTTGATGCATTCCTCCGGCAGGCCCGCCATTTCCGCGACGTGGATACCGTACGAGCGGTCGGCGGCGCCCGGTTTGATCTGATACAAAAACACGACCTGCTTGCGGCCGTCGGGCGTGCTCCATTCGCGCGCGGTGGCGTGGGCGTTGATGACGCCCGCCAGCTTGTCGGCAAGGCCGGTGAGTTCGAAATAGTGCGTGGCGAACAGCGTGCGCGGCGAGGACCCATTGGTCTTGCTCAAATATTCGATCACCGCCCAGGCAATCGACATGCCGTCGTAGGTGGAGGTGCCGCGGCCCACTTCGTCCAGCACCAATAAACTCTTGCCGGTCGCGTTCGCAAGCAGATTGGCCACCTCCTGCATTTCCACCATGAACGTCGACTGGCCCTGCGCCAACCGGTCGGAGGCGCCGATGCGCGTAAAAATTTTATCGACCAGGCCCATGGTCATTTTTTCAGCGGGCACAAATGAGCCCATCTGCGCCATGACCGCGAGCAGCGCCGTTTGGCGCAAATAGGTCGATTTACCGGCCATGTTCGGGCCGGTGATGATGACGATGCGCTTGTCGTCGCCCAAACTAAAATCGTTGGCGATAAAACGTTCGCGGCCGAGCTGGTTTTCAATCACCGGGTGGCGGCCGCCCGTGATCGACAGCTCGTTGGAGGCATTTATAATAGGACGAACGTAGCCGTTTTGATGAGCGGTCTCGGCCAGCCCGGCCAAGGCGTCGATCTGCGCGATGGTTTCCGCGACGCGCGAGAGCGCCAAACCGAATTCCGCAACGCGCCCCACCAGTTGATTGAACAGCCTGCCTTCCAACGCGAGGATTTTTTCCTCGGCGCCTAAAATCTTCTCTTCCTGTTCTTTGAGCGCGGGCGTGATGTAGCGCTCGCCGTTGGTCATGGTTTGTTTGCGCATCCAATCGGCGGGAACCTTGCTCAAGTGCGACTTGGACACTTCCAGGAAATAGCCGAACACCTCGTTGTAGCCGACTTTCAGCGTGGTGATGCCGGTGCGCGCCTTCTCGGCGGCTTCCATTTCGGCGATCCACTTTTTGCCGTGACGGCGCAGGTTGCGCAACTCATCCAATTCCGCGTTCACGCCGTCGCGGATGACATTACCGTCGATCAGTTTCGACGGCGGCTCGTCCGACAATTGCGTGGCTAACAGCTCGATCAAATCCTTAGGAATTTCGAGGCCTTTGTGAAAATTCGCGAGCCCCTTGGTGAGAGCGGCTTTAATCCGCGGGAACGTGTTCAGCCCGTGCCGCAGCGCGCCGAGTTCGCGCGGCGCGACCAAGCCCGACTTTACACGCACCTGCACGCGCTCGAGATCCGGAATCGAACGGAACAATTCGCGGATTTCCCCGCGCTCGGCGGTCGCCTCAAGGAA
Source organism: uncultured Elusimicrobia bacterium (assembly GCA_964499015.1). Classification (GTDB taxonomy): domain Bacteria; phylum Elusimicrobiota; class Elusimicrobia; order F11; family F11; genus CAZCJA01. Next base: position 4,712 of record CAZCJA010000097.1, on the reverse strand, counting down.
ATCACCCACGCGGTCTTGGCGTTCGTGGATCTGCGGCAAATGGCAGGACGGATGCAGCAGCCACCAGCGCAACAGACGGCTGCCCATCGGCGTGACGGTTTTATCGATCAGCGATAAGAGTGTCGGGCCTTTGCGCTCCGGATCGGAGGATTCGACCAGTTCCAAATGGCGGATCGCGGTCTGATCGAGGAACATGACGTCGGACGAATCGAGCAAAAGCGGACGCGACGGCCGCAGCGACGGCACGACGGCCGGATATTGGCGGTTTAAAAATTCAATGAGCGCGTGCTGGGCCTGCGCCGCGAGACCGCTTATGCCGGCGGGCGCGGGCTCGATGCGCACGTGATCTTCCTTGGAGAAGCACGCCCACATGACGTCCGTCGGGTCGCCGACCAAAAGAACTTCGCTGGGGTTTAATGAAGCAAGTTGGGCGCGCAGCGCCGTCCACGACCGGTCGTTCTTAATTTCCCCGTTCCAGCTTTCGCCGGTGGAAACGTCGGCGGCCACCAAACCCCAGGCGTTGCCGGGCCCGCTCGCAATTGCGACTAGAAAATTATTGGCCTTGGCCGGCAGAAGTTCGTCTTCAACCAGCGTGCCCGGCGTCATCACGCGGACCACGTCGCGTTTGACCATGCCTTTTGTTTTTTTCGGGTCTTCTAGCTGTTCAGCGATGGCCACGCTCTGCCCAAGCTTCAGAAGTTTGGAGACATAACCGGACAGCGCGTGATGCGGAACGCCGCACATGGGGATGCCCTGGCGGGCGGTCAGCGTGACGTTTAAAAGCGGCGCCGCCTTGATCGCGTCGTCATAAAACATCTCATAGAAATCCCCCAGACGGAACAAGAGGATTTCGTCTTTGTATTTTTCCTTAATCCGCGTGTACTGCTGCATCAACGGCGTCGGTGATTTGGCCGCGGTTTCCATCAATCAAACTTCCCTTGGTATTTTTTGCGCCGCACGTAGCTCGTAATCGCTTGCCAATAGATCTTCCCAAAGAAAAGCACATAGGTCATCACCGCGATCGCGATAGTGATACGCACGGGAGGTGCGGATACAACAAAATCGCGCACGGCGAAGAGGGCGAAGATGATTCCCAACCACTTAATTTTCATCGGAATAATGAACATGAACAGAATTTGATAATTGGGGTTTAACGTGGCGAAAGCAAGGAAAATGGAAAGGTTGAAGTAGACCGGCGCCCCAAAACCGCCCAGAAAAAGCGCGCCGATTGCTGTCATAGTAATTCCGACGAGATAATAGAGCGTAAAAGCGAAAACGCCCATTATTTCTTCCAGCGCGTTACCGCATATGTAAAGGAAGTACAGAAAGAAAAATTGAAAAAACGCATTTATCTCGGGCGGAATGAAGACAAACGTAAGGAGCCGCCAATATTCACGGCCGTAAAGTACCGCGGAAGGATCAAGCCACAACAAATCGACGAATCCCGGATTCATCAAGCTCCAAATAAAGATGAGCCCCTGTGCGGAGACGATGTAAAGAGGCAAGCCGGGAATGGCGAGCCAGCCGATTTTTCGTTCTAGTGAATTCAACATGGTTGGGGCGGGGAGACTAGCAAAGACGGGCGGGGCCCGTCGACGGGGTAGGCCGGCCCAAACAATGGTGCTACAGCTTTCGATTCGCTAAATTCACACCCGATGAATCCCCGCAAATTCCTCCTGTTGGTCCTTTTTATTTTGATCCATTCCTCATCCTATGCCGAGGAACTGACAGATACCACCATTGGACTCAACTATCCTGGAATCGAAGCGCGAGCGCTGTTTAAAAGTTGGGCGTTTTCACTGCGGGCACAAGCCACAACCGACACCTCTGCCGTGGGCGCGCGCGTAGCCAAATTCGTCAATCTGGGCCATCCGCGCCGTTATTATTATATTGGCGGTGAACTCAGCCATTTTGAATACGTCCCAGATGAGGCGCACGCCACGGAACGAAAGACAAAAGGCGTTATTACAGGAGCGTATCTGGGAATTGAATACATCCTTTCAAAACACGTCTCCTTCAACATCGATGCCGGACCTTATTACGTCTCGGCCTCAAACGGGCAACTCTCCGCCGATGTTTTCGATGTGGTGACCAACACGTCCATAAATTTTTTCTTTAAAGGATTGTCGAGATGAGGGCAACAAGACTTCTGTGGATCGGGGTGGCATTTACGCTGTGTGCCTTCAGATTTGGAACAGTTGAGTTGGGTCGAAAAGCGGGCCAGAAATTAGACGACAAAATTATGGAACAGGCGGCTGCCGCCGCGCCGGTAGCCAAAGGGAACCGGATTTTGGCCATGGATGTTAAGGCGCCGCAAAACAACGATTTCAATACTGTTTTTAACGCCGCCCGCAACGCGGGCATTCAATCCGTGGCATTGACGGTTTTTTGGGACGAGCTTGAAACAGCTCCGTCAACGTTCAACCCGACCAACAATTTGAGTGTTGCCAACTCGTATTATCCAGCCTTCAACACGCCCGTTTTGCTCACCATTCCCGTTCTCGACACCACGCGCCGCCGGGTTCCGGCCGACCTGTCAGCTGTTGATTTTGACAATCCAGTCATGATCGCTCGCTTTAAAGCGCTCTTGGACTGGGCCTTTACGCAAATCCCCAACCTGGAATTGACCACTTTATCCATCGGCAATGAAATCGACAGCGTGCTCGGCTCCAACAATGCGGAATGGCAGAAATACGAAACATTCTTCGCAGCGGTGTCAGAGTACGCACGCACCAAACGGGCCAATTTAATTGTGGGCGTAAAAACAACCTTTGCCGGGATGACCATCAATTCGACCAGCCGCGTGCAATCAATCAATGCCCACGCCGACGCGGCGTTCGTGACCTATTACCCTCTTAACGCCGACTTCACCGTCAAATCACCGAATGTTGTTTCAACAGATTTCGGCACGGTCGTCTCCCTTTATCCAAACAAACCTATTTATTTTCATGAGGCGGGTTATCCATCAAGCTCGGCCACCAACAGTTCCGAAGCCCTTCAAGCCCGTTTTGTCGAAGAAATTTTTAAAGCGTGGGACATCTATCGCATGAATGTGGCGCTCATAAATTTTAACTGGTCGACTGATTTGTCTCCTGCTGCACTCAACGCGCTGGAAATGGAATTTGGCATTTCCGACCCGGCGTTTCTCGGCTACTTAGGCTCCATTGGGTTCCGAACATATAGTGGCGGGGGAACAAATAAACCGGCTTTCGACACCCTGGCGAATGAAGCTCACCGACGCGGCTGGTGAGCTTTCAGCTCATTTAAAGCCTGTCGTATCTTCTCCCGTTCGCTCGCCGGATTTTTTCCAAAACGTTCTCGGTTGTATTGATCAGCCAAGTAATAAGCGGCCGGCGCCGCTGCACCCAACAAAAGCTCATGCTTAGCCACAAACTCAACGACTGTTTTGCCGTCAGGCTTTGGCCCTCCCGTTTTTTCCAACGCCCGTAAAAACGGAGCATAAAACCAAACGGGGCTGTTCTTTTTACGGGCCTGCAGGATCAAAATCACCGCAATAATCAGCGCAAAAACAAGAACGCCGCCCGCGATCAAGCCGCCACGCGGCGCGGAGAACGCCCGCTCGCCATCCTCCCCTTGGGTTTTCCCTTCCCAGCTGAAAAGGCTCCGGAATAAATAGCCCATGTTCTCGAAGCGTGACGAAATGGTTTGCGATTTGGTGGTGATGGTGCGCACGATGTCCACCTGGCGTTCGAAGTCGTAGCTCAACACCTGCCGGTTCCACTGCAGGTTGATATAGTCGAGCGCCTCGCTCAAGCGGCGCACCCAATCGCTCTGTACCGGCCCTTGGGCAAAATCGCGCGGCGTCGGATCGAATTGCATCCAGCCCACGGATGGGATGTACGCTTCCACCCAGGCGTGCGCGTCGCGCATGCGCACAATGTAGTATCCGCCGCGTCCATTCCATTCGTGCGCCACAAACCCGGTGGCCATGCGCGCGGGCACGCCTTTGTTACGCAGCAACAAACACATTGCCGCGGCGAAATATTCACAGTGACCTTTTTTCTTTTCGAACAAGAACACGTCGAGTGGATTGCCCGGCACGCGCTCCCCCATGTCCAGCGTGTAGCCGTAATTTTCCCGCAGATAGTTTTCGATTTTCCTGGCCATGGCCGCGGTATTTTTTTCCGAGCCCAGGATTTCATTGGCCAGCGCCTCCAGTCGCTTTACCGAAACACCCTTCACCTCGAAATAGGACTCCGGAAAATTGGCCAGGATGCGCCGCTCGTAGAGCGCGCCGTTTTCCGGAAAAAACGAATCCACCGTGTAATGCAGCCGCCAGGTGTTGCCCTGACGGCGCGACAGCGACATGTCTTCCCCGCGTTCAATCCACGATTGGTCGATACCGATCCATGTCGGCCACGGCGCCGCGAAGAGAAGATTGGTGTCGAGAGATTCCAAGTAGACGCTTTGGCGGATCACGTTTCCGCGCGTTTTGCGCACCGTGGGCAAGGCGATGCCGATGCGAAAACCGCGGTGCATACGCTCGGTTTTAAAAGCCGATTTGCGCCACACCGAGCCGTTAAACAGGTCCAACGCCGCGCCGCGCAAGTATCCGTTCCATTTGCGGCGGTCTTTTTCGTCAATCTCAACGCGCATGACAACCGTTCCATCCTCATCGATACGGCCGCTGGAACGCAGCTCCACATTGTTGGTAAAGCCTGTCTTGCGGACCGGCTGGAGAAACTGGCCGC
>CAZCJA010000096.1:0-6654 GCA_964499015.1 uncultured Elusimicrobia bacterium | reverse complement strand
CGGTTGGAATAACCACCTGACCGTTCTTGGGGCAAACGATATCCTGCTCAACCGTCAACGTCACTGGAACCGCCAGATTAAAAGAGAATATGGCCTGGTTTGTAGACGCCTCGAAAATCGTCGCAGACGGCACAAACCAGTTTTCCTTTGGGACAAACGTCTTCACGACTGAATACGACGGGGGTGCTTCTGCAAAAGCAACAGACGAAAGAATAAACATAGAAAGAACAAACACCTTTTTCATGGTAATCGAATCCTCCAATTCTTAGAAACCGATCCGGTCGCGCCAACTTTAATCACAAGAAATTTCTCACGGAGCGAACTTACCGGCAGCGCCGCAACGCCTTTTGAGCCCGGCGCTAGCACGTTGCAATCAAAGGACGCCTTGCCGCCGCCAAATTGAACGTAGGGAACATAATAGGTGTTAAGGGCATTCCTGCTGTTTTCCACCCACACTTCAAGTCCTTTTCCCGGCGACAGGTTCTTCGCCGTCCAGGTCAGGTCGCCAACAATCAACTCTTCGTCGATAAAGATTCGCTTCGGATCCGAACGAATATCCGTAAGAAGACTCTCCACCTGGCGCTCCCGTTCAACACTTGGCTTCACTTGTGAGCGATCCTCATCGCGACCTTTTGCGCCAACGGCAATCTTCGTTCTTTTTACTGCCGGCGCGACTTTTCCTGCAACCGCTTTCGGCAGATTGATGGTAATTTTCTTGTCATCACCCTTCGCTGGGACCACGGCTTCGACAATCTGTTTATCCACTTCAGGTGACACAACGGGAACCGGCTCCCGCCGACTGAAGATCATCTCGACCTCATTTTCGATCCTTTCCGGTTTTTGAACCACTTGGTCGATGAGTAAGGCGTTGAAAAAATGCCAACTACGGCTCGTTACCAAGGTGACCATTAAAGGACCGTCGGGGATCGACCCCAACACCATCAAACTCGCGGCTATCAACCCGACGACTTTTAAAACGATGCCCACCCCGAGCCCGACTCGGAACCGGATCGGCGTCGATACCATCGGGAGCGAAATAATTTTCAAGGCTTTGCGACCTCAACAGAATTAATCACGAGCCCAAAAGGATTCATATCCGACGGCGACACTCGCTCCAAGAGAATCCGCATCCGTGTGGAATCTTTCCCATCTCGAAACAGCGTCCCTTTTACGCTCACCAGGCCGGTTTCCAACGACACGGGCTCCTCAACGCGAAAAAAAACAAACCGGTCGTTCGGGTTGTTGGCCAACGCCGGCTGCCGCTCCCGTCCCGAAAAGAACGCCTCAACAATTTCCGTCCTCTTTTCGGAAGGAACAAACATCGCTTCAAACGCGCGCTGAACGGCCATGACAGGCGCCCACGAAAACACGGTCCCATCGCTTTTAACCATTTCGCCCCGCTCGTGAACGAACCACACGGCGGGAGCGGGCTTAATTATCAGAGCGCCAGCCAACGAAATGATCGTCAAACAAAGAATCAGGAGCAACCATCTCATTGTTCTGTTTTCCTCTTGGATTCCGAGGATCGTTTCTTGAGGCTTCCTCTCAACCATCATTTTTCTCTCTCCACAAGCCTATAACCGTTTCCCTTGCTAAATCGGGGCGGCTGATCGGACCCGTTATGGCCTCCGCCCGCCTTGGGAAATGACTGAAAGCTCCTTTGCACGTACAACGTGCCGCGGCTCGCATCCAGCCGCGTTCGCCCCACCGTTTCTCCCAAAGATTTCATCAAGCGTCCCGCGCTCTGGACGCGACCACCGATGCCGGACGACCCCATTGAGGCGCCAACCTTCATTAATAGGCCGCCACCACCCGTCGCCGCTGCACCGGCCGCGACGGCGCCGCCGCTCGCCAAGCCCGCCATGGCCATCGCGCCGCCGCTAAGAACGCCCGACACAAGCGGTCCGAACGAACTGTTCGCCATATAGAACGTCAAAGCGGGTGAAAGAACGATCAATATCAAGAGGATCAATCCTTGGATTCCATAGACCATGCTCGCCGACAACGCGTTCCCACTCACAAACCCAGTGATGAGACTCTCGTTTATCTGACCCAACACGTTGTTGAAGGTCAGCAGAATCTTCGTCACCGGGCCCCAGAGGATCACGGCAAACAACAACGTCCCCCAAGTCGGCATCATTTTGTTTCGCACATATGGAATCGGTAGTAAGAGCAGAACCAAGGGCAAAACCGCCATTAGAACCCAATAAACCACGGTCCGAACTGAGAAGACCACAATTGTCGCCAAGGCCCCTATCAACGACGACAACACGAAAACAATCTGCATAACGGTCGCCATGATGGGCTTACTGGCCGAAGCCATGACAGCGGATGCCTGTGCCATCAAACTCGCTGACTTTGAAGAATCCAAGGCGGCGGCGTCCACCGCTGAAACGAGCGAAAGACTCTGGCCAAATTGGGACTGTAAATCCTTCTGCGTGTTTTTAAACAAACTCATCTCCATCGCATCCACCAATATCGCTCCTTCCTTCGCGAGATTTTTCACTCCAATCGGAGACCCGGGCGCCAGGAAAACAAAAGCGGCTATCATCGAAGCAATCGTGTCCTTCGGGATCACTCCCGCTTCATCCCCTCGAAAAACCGCCGTCCCGCGCCACAAAAGCCCGATCATGGTCGACACAACCAATAGCCACCACCCCGTCTTTTGGAAGCCATCAATGAGCGGCTCCTTCTCTCCCATTCTCACCAATCCTGCATTCGATAAAGACTGCTGAGCAATCTTTTCAATCCCCATTGCGGTCGCGCTCATCGTCAGGTTGCTATTGTGTTCCATTACTTCAGCCTTAAGACTTCCGACGCGACCATCGAGCTCCCGAATGTATTCTTCCTTGTCTTTAATTCGATTCCTTACATCTTCGAGAATTGCTTTCGCCTTCTCAAGACGGGCTTCGGAGGCACGAACCGCTGAAGCTGATTTATCGGATTGTGTCTTTAACCTTTCCAGCGCAAGCGCGTATCCTTGTTCCGCATAAAACTGAAGCCGCAAGAGCTTCTCCAACTCAGAAGTCGCCTTCACGCCTTCGGCTTCAAGCGTGTCCACTTGCGATCCTAATTGTTCTCCCGAGTCATAGGCGGTTGCAATAAACGTCCTTGCAGCCGCCATCGTGTCGGCCTGCTGATTTAGGTTTCCTTCAAGCCCGTACCAATTCCCCACCGGCGTTTCGGTCATCAACCAATCGTTCATTTTTCCGTCAACACCCGAAACTTTTTGGCCGGATCTCCTTAGCGAATCCTGAATTCGCTTGTAGGCTTGGGTATTCAAAATATATTCATCAGCAATTCGGTCAAGCGCGACGAGATTTCGATAGAGGCTCGACGAATATGGATTTGGATCAGCCTCAGCCAATGAGCTGAGCCGCATGCGAGAATACTCCTCAAGCGCCTTCCACTCGCCAGGATTCGTGCTCCGCTCAATGCCCGCCTTCGCCAACTCGTAGGTTTGACGCGCAGTCACATAGTTGTTGTACATGTCCTTCGCCATCACGACCATTTTTAGGCTCTGAATCTTCTCCTCGGCCAGGAGCGCGAGCCGCTGCGCCTGCGCCGGAACATCTGTGAACGCGAGACCAAATGCCTCGCGCTCCGGAAAAACCAAGATCACAGCCACGATCAAAATTATTCTGTCCATACTTTCATCGGCTCCTTTTCTGCCATATGTCGAACACGGTCCGTCGGCGACAAATCGGCGGAGCACGACAGGCTCTCTCGCTTTCTGTCCTCCGCATCAGAAGTCGAAACCCAATATTCCATCGACGATGGAGAAATCCGAACGATCTTCTGCGGCTTGTTTTCATACCGGACCAACGCTTCGGAAAATTGCTTCGGCACAAGCCGAAGATGTTCGCCCCGATCAATCGCCTGATCGGTAAAACCAAATGCCTTCATGCGTTCCTTTTCAGAGCCGATCCGCATGGCGATCACCCACTGGATGTTGTCCATGACCGCCGTTGAAACACCGCTTTTCAAAAAGTCAGCCGGACTCTGTGAAAGACTCATAATGGCCGCGTTATGCTTTCGCGCTTGCCGATACAACATCGACACCAACTCAGCCGATTTGTCCGACTGGAACAACTCCCACCCTTCATCAATAATCAAAAGCTTCCTTCTCGTCCGGTCCGCCATTTCTCTTTGAAGATTAAAAGCGATCACCGCCACCAACACGCGTTGCAGTTCTTTGTGCTCACGGAGTCCATAAAGGTCAAAAACCGTCAGCTGTTTCTCGAATGGCCGAATCTTGCTCTTTCGTGAGAGCAGATTCGAATAAACGCCCTCCACGTATGGCATGAGGGCAGCTGTCAGCGGCTCAACGGCCTTTTTCAGTGCGGCGTCCCACGAACCCGATCGAATCACACGATAAACATCTGATAAAAGGGGCTCGTCATTTTCTTCAAAGACTTTCGCGATTGCCTTTTCCAGTAATACCCTTGTTGGTCCCGATTTCACATCCGCCATCTCCGCCAGCAGCGATGTCTGCGCCGCAATGACCTCTGGGTCCAGACTTCCACCTCCCTTAACCATCGCTGAACGCGGCAGGATCGGAGAAAGTGCAAACTCATCGCTCACCCGCACATCAAAATAAGCGGCGTTCCCATCGGGCCGCTCGCTTCCAAGCACCTGCGCAAGCCGTTTATACGAACCACCGACATCGATCACCAATATCCGATTCTCCGGATCCGCCAGTGTCGGGATAATCATCAAATTTGACGTCACGCTCTTTCCGGCCCCGGTTCCACCGCATACGATCCCCATTTTGGGCGAGCCATTCGCGAATGGATCAAGACGTGCGATCTCACCGGAAGGGCCGCGCATGACGAGACCACCACCCCCGCTTCCCTGCCAGGTCTGTGAAATTGGCGCCAAAGCGCCCACGGTCGCGCCCATCATCATCTGCCGACGCGGAGCGAGATGCGCACCCATAGGAAGGGAGGCCATGACCATCCGGCGGTGCAGGCAATCCTCAGCAATTCCCGTCGCGCCATTAAACTGACGCTTAATAAATTCCAGGCTCTGGTTCTTCCAATCATCGAGCGTTTCAAGGTCTTTTGACCGTAATATCACAGCACCCCAAACCAAATAGACTCTCTCGCCTTCATTCCGGCAGAGACTGATAACCCGATCGAGCGCGTCCATCCGCGCGCCGGACTCAAAATCCTTCGATTTTGATTCGTTCAACATCATTCCCGCCTGCTTATGGCGCGTTTTCAGTCGCGACAGAAATAGTTCCTGGTCTGGAACCAGCACGCCGATTACGTAGCGGCTTCCGACAGGCAGTTGTTCAAGCCACAACTGCGGCCCACCCAAATCCAAATCGTCGGCAAACTGATAAAAACTGACCGCTGCATGATAAAACCCGTCCAGGAAAAAGGCTTCTTTGGTTTCCTCTGCGTTCGCGGAGCACAGTTGACTCCGCAACGAAGCCGTACCGTTAATGACTGGTACACCGGCAGAGAAACCTCTCGGCGATAAAATCCGGTGAATTCGCGCCAACACCTCTTCCCTTGCCAGAGCCTTGATCCGAATCCCGCAACTGGTCAACGAGGCTTCTAAGTTGGGCGCCAAGGACCCTAGCTGCGAGAGGTTTTCCGCCAGCGAAGAGACCGCTGCTTTCCTCCGCTTCGCATTCGGAAAAAACGACGGCAAAAAAGGCAAACGAAGCGGCTCGATTCCAGACGACCAAACGTGCAGATACGTCTCAATACTCCTGCACTGGCCTTCGAACTCGGCCGCTTTCCCCTTCATCAACTCCTCGATAAAGGGGTTGCAGCCGCTTTTCACGTGAGCCAAAGACGCCACGGAAGGGTCTTCGACGACCTCGCTCTCAAATAACAATCCATAACCGGATGGAACCCCCGACAAGAAGCGCGAGAACGAATTCACAGACGCCACTTGCTCGTCGTACGAGCACATCAACAAGTCTTTTTCAGGAAGCAGCCGGTAACTCGCGCAGGCCTCGCCGCTCAGACCAACCGCGTAGTTCTCTTGAATCCCGAATAAGTTAACGTCTTCGCACGTTAAAGGCATTCCGTTCGTGACCCCCAACACGTTTCCGAATCGATAAAAGAAACTCGACTTCAGCCGACAACCAGCCGCGTGGCCGGCGCGGTTTCACTTGTGAAAAATACACCCACGCAATCAGCATCGAAAGAACACCGTACAACACCGACTGCGTAACCATCCCAATCGAAGACGCCGCCAAGACGTAAAACCAGTCTCCGACTTCGACGCCAAAACGCCTCGTCGGGATGTTCAGTCGTGAAAAGACCGGCAGCTTCACTTAAAAGACACGGACAACCAATTGGCCAGCGCATAGGCCGCGACGCATAGAAATGCGCCTGCCAGGCCGCCCTTAATCACGCGAGGACCACGATCATCCCCTTGCGTTATGAGCAGACCGCCCCACACAAGCGCATACATGAGGCAAATAACGCCCAATACGCCGCCGACGTTCTTAACGAGCGCTCCCACTCTTTGAATGATCCCCTGACCTGTAATGCTCTCGATTCCTTCCGCATACAACGGAAGCCCCACCAACATCATTAACAACCATTGCCCAGCCGCTTTCAGTTTCATTTTCGCTTACCTCTCTCGGTGTTCATTTTTTGCTCCAAAACCATTTTTACGAAGCGCCCGACG
>CAZCJA010000095.1:0-7049 GCA_964499015.1 uncultured Elusimicrobia bacterium | reverse complement strand
AGCGGCCCACGCGGCCGCGCAATTGGTACAGCTGCGCCAAACCCAATTCCTCCGCCTCCTCCACGATCAACGTGTTCACCGACGGAATGTCCAAGCCCGATTCAATAATCGTCGTGGCCAGCAGCAAATCCAGCTTGCGGTGCAAAAAGCCGTGCATCGCCTCTTCCAGTTCGTCTTCTTTCATTTGCCCATGCACCATGCCGATACGCACCCCGGGCAAAACCCCTTCCAACCATTTTTTGCGCGCGAGCAATGTTTTCACGCGGTTGTGCACATAAAACACTTGGCCGCCGCGGTCGAGCTCCGTCTGCACGGCTTTCACCATTAGGTCCTCATCAAACACGCCGACGTGGGTCGAAATCGGCAGGCGTCCTTCCGGAGCGGTCTCGATCACCGACAAATCTTTGATGCCGCCAAGGGAAGCCGAGAGCGTTCGTGGAATCGGCGTGGCGGTGAGCGACAGCACGTCCACCGTTTCGCGCAAGGTGAGTAGTTTGCTTTTCTGCCGCACGCCGAAACGATGCTCCTCATCGATGATCACAAGGCCCAAATTCTTAAACACGACGTCGGCCGAAAGCAGGCGGTGCGTGCCGATGATCACATCGATGGAGCCGTCGGCGATTTTCCTGATGATTTCTTTCTGGTCGTTCTTGGCTTGAAAGCGCGAGAGAAACGAGACCGTGACCGGATAATCGGCGAAGCGCTCCGTAAAATTGCGGGCGTGCTGTTCGGCCAAGATGGTTGTCGGGCATAAGAAGCCGACTTGTTTGCCCGCGAGCGCGGCCTTCAGCGCGGCGCGCATGGCGATTTCGGTCTTGCCGAAGCCCACGTCGCCGCAGACCAGGCGGTCCATCGCTTTCGGCATCAACATGTCGCCTTCCACTTCTTCCCAGGTTTTCTTTTGGTCGTCGGTAAGCTCGTACATAAAGCTTTCGGCGAATTCCTTTTCCAAATGCGTCGCCGGCGGAAACGCGTGGCCGGGCTTGGCCGCGCGGCGCGCCGCTTTTTTCAAAAGCTCCGCCGCCAGCTTGGCGACGTCTTCCTTCACTTTGGTTTTAAGCTTTTCCCACGACGCGGTGTCGAGACTGGACAGCGCCGGGCGATGGCCTTCCGCGCCCATGTATTTCTGCACCTGCTGGAGCTCGAAGATCGGCACGTAAATGCGGTCGCCGCCTTTGTACTCGATGTTCAAGTATTCGGAGGTGTCTTTGCCGACCTTGAGCGGTTTCAGCCCCTGATAGCGGCCGATGCCGTGCTTTTCATGGACGAGAAAGTCGCTGGGTTTAATGTCGAGCGGAGAACTAAGCGCGCCCCCGCCACCCTCAAAGCGCGGCATGCGGATGCGCTTGCGGTAACGTCCGAAAATTTCGCTGTTGGAAATGACCGCGGTTCGCTCCGAAGGATCTAGAAATCCGTGTTCAAGCTCGCCGATAACGAACAAAAGGTTTTTGGGAAATCCGAGCAGTTCCTCCAACCGGTCGCGCTCACCTCGGTTGTGGCAGAAAATCGCGACCCGCCAATCGCTGTCTTTCCATTCTCCCAATTTCCCCTGGAGAACATTGGTGTGGCCCGCAAACAGAGGCGGCGGCTCGTAGCCGGAGTCAGCGAGGTCGAGCGCGGCGGTGTCGATTACGCGCGCGTCCTTATGAATAAATTTGGCGACAGTTGTTCCCATACCCGGCGTGATCGGATAAAGCGTGATCTGCGAGAGAAACCCTTCCGAGCGCTGGGTGTACACGTTGATCGGGCGCAATGCTTCCACGGTGTTCACGTTCCACGTGATGCGCACCGGCCCTTTTTCGCCGGCGGGCCAAATGTCGATAACTTCACCGCGCACCACATATTCGCCCACGTTCTCCGCGTACTCGCCGCGCGTGTAGCCGCCTTTCATCAACACGTCTTCGAAAGCCGCTCGGCTGATTTCCAAACCGGGTTTGACGCGATACGTTTTTTTACGCAGAAGCTCCGGCGCGTCCACAGCCGCTTCCAAGCTCTGCTTGGAAATAAAGAGCACCGCCGCTTTTTCAAACATCCATTTGTGCAGGACGAGCGCCTGTTCGGTGGCGTCGTCGGCGCTGAACGCCACCGATTCAATTTTCTTGGGGATATTCCATGCAGCGGGCAATTTGAAGAGCGCTTCGAAATCGTCGTAAACGGCCAACACATCGTCTTCCTCGGGAAGTATGACGATCGTCTTGCCCGCGTGCGGCTGCTTCAGCAGCCACCACGGAAACGCGCCGTTGGCGATCCCGGCGATCAAATGCGCTCCAGGCGCGCGATCACTTCGATGTGCGCGGTTTGCGGGAACATGTCGACGGGGATGGCCTTCACGAGCTTATAACGCGCGGAGAGGGCTTTCAGATCGCGCGCGAGTGTGGCCGGGTTGCAAGACACGTAAATAATCCGTTTGGGCAGAACCTCAAGCAAACCGCGGCGCACCGCATCCTCCACGCCGGAGCGCGGCGGATCCAGAATCACCACAAGCTTTTCCTTATTAATCGGCGCCCAGCGGTTCATGCCCTTCGGGTCGAACAGGCTTTCCACCGATGCCGTTAAAAATTCGACGTTGGGCAATTTATTGAGCAACGCGTTTTTTTTGGCGTCCTCGATGGACGACGGCGCTTCCTCCACACCGAACACAAACGCGGCTTTTTTGGCCGCGAGCAGCGAAAAACCGCCGACGCCGCAGTACAAATCGGTCACGGTGAAATCAGGCTTCAAATCGGCCTCGTCGATGGCGCGTTTATAAAGCTCTTCCGCGGTCGCGGTGTTGATCTGGAAAAACGACGCGATCGAATAGCCCAGTATCACGCCGCCCATTTCCTCCGTAAGCTCGCCCTTGCCCCACAACGAAATCCATTGGCGGCCCAGAATCACATTGGTTTTGGCGGACTGCACGTTTATATGGATGCCGGTCACCTGCGGATGCGCGGCGCGCAGCGCGGCGATGAACTCATCGCGGTGTTCGACGCGGGGATTTGTAACGACCAGCGCCACCAGCGCTTGCCCCGTGCGATCGGTACGGACCAACAAGTGCCGCAACCAGCCGCGGGCGCGGTCGTCATCCCGGGCGTCTTCCTCATAGGGGGCCCAGCGGAATTTATCCGCCAGCGCTTTAACGGTTTTAAAAATCTGGACGGAGAGTTCGGGCTGGACGATGCAGTCGTCGAATTCCACGATCTCGTGCGACTGCGGGGCGAAAAAACCGGCGACGGTTTTGCCGTGGCGTTTCTGAAAAGGGATCTGCACTTTGTTGCGGTAGCGCCACGGTTCGCCAACGGTCAAGGTCTCTTCCACCGGCGGGTTGGGCACCCCGCCCAAACGCACCAGCGTTTCCACAACCAAATCACGCTTTGATTTTTTCTGCAGGTTATGCGAAAGATGCTGCCAATCGCAGCCGCCGCACCACATCGTCTTTCCCGGCTGAAAGTGATACGGACACGGCGGATTAACGCGCTCTTTGTTCGGCTGAACGACGCGGGTGGGCAGAATACGGCTGAAATTTTTCTTCTGCTCGAGGATTTTCCCTTCGACGGTCTCGCCTGGAAGGCCATACGGAACGAAAGCGACTTTGCCGTCCTGGCGGCCCACGCCATCGCCCTCGAGAGCGAGGCGGTCGATCTTAACGATTTGCTTCTCGGACATTAAAGGAGATGCGTGAGCGCTTCTTTGCCCGTCATGCCGACTTTAACGCCGCGCTTCTGCGCGGCCGCCGTGACGGCGGCCACGTTGGCCTTGAGCAAATCGTCGACGGTTTTGACCCCGCGCACCACGGCGGCGGCCTCACCCATCTTTTCGGCGACGTCCACGTTCAGATAGCCGCACATGACGAAGCCCTTCGTGCCTTTAACCAGCACCAAATTCGCTTTGGGCAATGTGATCTCCATGCCCACGCCTTTCTTCCCGTCCAATTCAACGTCGATGGTTCTCATTTATTTTCTCCTCAAATTGTGAAGATTTTAAGTCTAAAATCGCTTTATGGCACAAATTTTAGCGGCCAACACCGGCGGCTTCCCGCGCATCGGCGAAAACAAAGACGAACAACGTTATCGCCGCGGCATGGGACACTGGCTTAAACAGGAAATATCGGCGCACGCCTTCCGCGACGTCGAGCAATCCGTCATCCAGGAAGTCCTGCGCGAACAAACCGACGCGGGCCTGGACGAAATCACCGACGGTCTCATCGGCTGGCCCGACCCTATTTCCTTTTTCTGCCAAAACATGGCGGGCGTCAAGCTAACCAACTTCACCCGCTACTTGGACGGCAATTTCTACTATCGGCTCCCGGTTTTCACCGCCAAACCCAAACCGGGGAAACCCGCCGCCCTTCCGTTTTATCAATTCGCGGCCGCACATTCGACCGCCCCGATTAGAACAATTTTAACCGGCCCGCTGACGCTGGCGCACCACACCGCCTCCTCCGCCCCAGCGCTGAAGAAAACCGCGGCCCGCGTCGACGCTTTCACGGCCATTCTGGTTAATGAAATTAACGCGCTCGTCAAAGGCGGCGCCAAATTGATTCAGATCGACGAGCCCATGATCGCCCGTTCTCCCGAGGACATGCCTCTACTCAAGAAATCATTGGAAACCATCGTCCGCAACAAACCCTCGGCCCGGTTCATTTTGGCCGTGGGCTCGGCCGCGCTGGCGCCGATCTATGAAAAGTTAATCACCTTGCCCGTCCACGCGCTCAATTTGGACTTGAACCGGGACCGTGACGCGCTCTTCATTAAGATCATGGCCAACCCCGCGCCGATGGCGCTCGGATTCGGCGCGGTCAACGCTTCCGAACGACGCCTGGAAGATTTATCACCCGTTGTCGCCGCCATTCGGGCTTGGATGGCAAAAACCAACCCCGCTTTTTTCTACGTGACGCCGTCGTCCGGCCTCGAACAACTGCCGCGCGCCAGCGCCGTCGAGAAACTCCGGCAACTCGGACAGCTGAAGAAGGATTTAAGCGCATGAGCGCCCCAAATGTTCCCATGTCCAGCGGCCGCAAAAAACTCGAAGCGCTGGGACTCAAACTGCCGCTTTATCCGGCCACCATGGTCGGCACGTTTCCCAAGCACGAAGATTTAAAAGAAATCCGTTACAAAGTGGAGAAAGGCGTCCAACCGGCCGCCGAACTTGATCGCAAGGAAAAATTATCGACCGATCTTTGGATCCGCGAACAAGAAAGGGCGAAGCTGGACGTGTTCGTGGACGGAGGAATGAACCGCAACGACATGGCAGCCTTCTTCTCCGACAAATTAGGCGGGTTTATTAACGGCGGCTTTGTGCGCTGCTACGGAAACTCCTACGTTCGCAAGCCGGTGGTGGCGGGCCCTGTTGAGTGGAAAGGAGCGATTGCGGCGCCGATGTGGCATTACGCCCAACGCCTTACGCACAAACCGGTAAAAGCAATGGTCACGGGCCCCTATACGTTAATGGATTGCTCGTTCAACGAGCATTATCCGTCGCGCGAAGCGTTGTGCCGGGGCTTGGCTGCTGTCGTGCGCAAGGAAATTGCCGCGCTGGTGGAACTCGGCGCCAAAATCATCCAGATCGACGAACCCGCGCTCTCGGCCAAACCGGCCGAATATCCCCTTTTTGCCGACGCGCTCAAGGAAATCACCACAGGCTTCAACGCCTACTTTATTCTTAACCACGTTTACGGGGATCTCACACCGTATTGGGACAAACTGCAGTCTTTGCCCGTCGACCAGCTTCACATCAGCCACGTAAATCCGCTGCTCTCCGTCCTGCCGCTCATCAAAAAGAAACCCACGAAGAAAGACATCTCCGTGGGTTTTATTGAGGCGCAGGCGCTCGAAGAGGAAACGCCGCGCCTGCTGGCATCGCGCGTCAGTGAAGCGCTAAAAGCCGTGCCGGCAGGCCAATTATGGCTTTCCTTCGATGCGGGGCTTCAATCCCACAAGGTCGAAAAAGCCTCGGCCGCCCTTCAAACCCTTACCACCCTCGCCGCCAAGCTCCGCTAAAAAAGAAACAGGCCGAATCGGGAAGCCCCCGGGAGGGGGGTCGATGTCGGCCTGCTCTTTGTCCGCTGGTTATTGCGGACTGTTAAGGTTTAGCAACCACAAGGACTTTTCGGGCCCATAGGATTCACCTCCTATAAATTTTGCAAACTTACTTCACTCCTGCAAAATACTCTTTCGAACCGACCGGGTCGGCTTTCATCGTTTTTGCGCCCGGCTTCCAGCTGGACGGGCACACTTCACCGGTTTTTTCCACCTGTTGGAAGGCCGCCAAAACGCGGAGAGTTTCGTCCGGGTTACGTCCGACCGCAAGGTCATGCACCACTTCATATACGACTTGCCCCTTCGGATTGATGATAAATAAGCCGCGAAGTGCCACGCCGCCGGCCAAAACGCCGTAATCCTGCGCTATGTTCTTATTAATGTCGGAGAGAAGAGGGTAGTTGAGCTTGCCGAGCCCGCCTTCTTTGCGAGAAGTGTTGATCCAGGCGAGGTGGGTGAATTCACTGTCCACCGAACAACCGACCACTTCGGCATTAAGCTTCTTGAATTCGTCGGCGCGCTCAGAAAAGTCGATAATTTCCGTCGGACAGACGAAGGTAAAGTCGAGCGGGTAGAAGAACAATACCAACCATTTACCCTTATATTGGCCCAGAGAAAGATCTCTGAACTCATGGCCGACCACGGCCTTCCCCTTAAAATCGGGTGCGTTTTTTTGTACGAGACTCACGTGAAACCTCCTTATTTTGAAGACTTTTCGGCTTTTGCCGGAATCGTCTCAATATCTATACGTTCGAGTACAACATCCTTGTAGGGGCGATTGTTCCCAGGGGTTCCCTCAACTTTGGAGATTTTCTCGACCACGTCATACCCTTCGGTCACTTCGCCGAAGATAGTGTGCTTGCCGTTGAGCCACGGAGTCTTGGTGACGGTGATAAAGAACTGACTGCCGTTGGTGTTCGGGCCGGCGTTGGCCATAGCCAGGATGCCGACTTTATCGAACGTGCGGTTGTTGACCTCGTCCTCAAAGCGATAACCCGGGCCGCCGGTGCCGGTGCCGAGCGGATCGCCGCC
>CAZCJA010000094.1:0-7468 GCA_964499015.1 uncultured Elusimicrobia bacterium | reverse complement strand
CAAAGGCCTGCTTAAAATCATCGCGAAGATGGGCATCTCCACCATACAAAGCTACCGCGGCGCGCAAATTTTCGAGGCGGTCGGCTTGAACTCTTCCGTCGTCGACAAATATTTCACGGGGACCACATCCCGCGTGGCCGGTATCGGCATCGAAACCATAGCGGAAGAAGTTCTGCTGCGCCACCGGTTCGCGTTCCCGGAAGGCGATGAAGACCGGTACCAGGATTTAAGCGTGGGCGGCCTGTATCAGTGGCGCAAAGAAGGCGAGTACCACATGATCAACCCCGTGACCATTCACAAGCTCCAGCACGCGGTCCGGGCCAACCATCGTCCGTCGTTCAAGGACTTCCTGAAGGCCATCGACGAGCGCAACCACAACCTGGCCACTCTGCGCGGCCTCATGAAAATAAAATTTGCCGAAAAGCCCATCCCGCTTTCCGAGGTGGAGCCGGTGTCCGCCATCGTTAAACGTTTCTGCACGGGCGCGATGTCGTTCGGCTCCATCAGCCGCGAAACGCATGAATCGCTCGCGATCGCCATGAACCGTTTGGGCGGCCGCTCGAACACCGGCGAAGGTGGCGAGGATGAGGGCCGCTTCACGAAAATGCCGAACGGCGATTCCAAGCGCAGCTCGATCAAACAAGTCGCTTCGGGCCGCTTTGGCGTGACCAGCCATTATCTGGTGAACGCCGATGAGCTCCAGATCAAAATGGCCCAGGGCGCCAAACCCGGCGAAGGCGGGCAGTTGCACGGCGCGAAAATCACCGAAGAGATCGCCGCGGTGCGCCACTCAATCCCCGGCGTGACATTGATTTCACCGCCGCCGCATCACGACATTTATTCCATTGAAGATTTGGCCCAACTTATTTTCGATTTAAAGAACGGCAATCCCAAAGCCAACGTCAGCGTGAAGCTGGTGTCCGAAGTGGGCGTGGGCACCATCGCGGCCGGCGTGGCCAAAGGCAAGGCCGATTTGGTCTTGGTCAGCGGTTTTGAAGGCGGCACGGGCGCCTCTCCGCTCACGTCCGTGAAACACGCGGGCCTGCCGTGGGAGCTCGGCCTTGCCGAGACGCAGCAGGTGCTCGTCATGAACGATTTGCGCGGGCGCATCCGCGTGCAGACCGACGGCCAGATCAAAACCGCGCGCGACGCGGTCATCGCTTTCCTGCTGGGCGCCGATGAAATCGGTTTCTCGACGGCCCCGCTCATTTCGCTCGGCTGCATCATGATGCGCGTCTGCCATTTGAACACGTGCCCCGTTGGCGTGGCCACTCAGGACCCGGAACTCCGCGCCAAATTCACGGGCAAACCCGAATACGTGGTGAATTACTTTACGATGCTCGCCGAGGAAATCCGCGAGCTCTTGGCCAAGCTTGGCGCGAAAAGCGTCAATGAGATCATCGGTGCCGCCGAAAAGCTTGAAGTGGAACCGGCGGTCGACCATTGGAAAGCCAAAGGCGTCGATTTGTCGGCGCTTTTGTACCGCCCGAAAGTGGACGACTCGGTGGCGATCCGCTGCGTCTCCAAACAAGAGCATGACATCAAGACCGCGCTCGATTGGGAATTGATCAAAGAAGCGAAAGCCACGTTCGACAGCAAAGCGGTCACCAAAATTGAAAAAGCGATTAAGAACACCAATCGTTCGGTGGGAGCGATTTTGTCGGCCGAAGTTTCAACCCAATTTGGTTCGCGCGGTTTGCCGGCGAACACCATCAACTGCAAATTTAAAGGATCGGCGGGTCAGAGCTTCGGCGCGTGGCTCGCCTCCGGCGTGACGCTCGAGCTTGAAGGCGACGGCAACGACTATGTCGGCAAAGGTTTGTCCGGCGGTCGCGTGATCGTTTACCCGCCCAAAGAAAGCACATTTGTTCCCGAGCAAAATATCGTGATCGGCAACGTGGCGCTCTACGGCGCGACCTCGGGCGAGGCGTTTTTCCGCGGACTCGCGGGCGAACGTTTCGCGGTGCGCAACTCCGGCGCGCGCGCGGTCGTCGAAGGCGTGGGCGACCACGGTTGTGAGTACATGACCGGCGGCATTGTTGTGGTGCTTGGCGCCACGGGCCGCAACTTCGCGGCCGGCATGAGCGGCGGCATTGCGTATGTGCTGGACACCGACGGCCAATTTAACAAGCGCTGCAACATGGGCATGGTGGACTTGGAGAAAGTCACGGAACCGGATGAGGTGGTGATCCTGCGCAACTTGGTGCAGAAGCACGCCGATGCCACGGGCAGCACGGTCGCACAAAACGTTTTAAAGAATTGGGACCAGACCTTGCCGAAGTTCGTGAAGGTCTTCCCGAAAGAATACAAGCGCGCGCTCACCGAATGGAGCGCCCAGCGCGGCAAAATTGAACTCGGCGCCAACGCGTACGACGTTCTGATGAGCTTGGCGGGGAAATAATGGGCGAACTGCGCGGCTTTTTAAAATATCCGAAAGAAGACCTTCCGTACCGTCCGGTCGCGGAGCGTTTGAAGGATTACAAAGAAGTTACCATTCCCATTAAAGAGGAAGAGGTGAAGAAACAGGGCGCGCGCTGCATGGATTGCGGCGTTCCCACCTGCCACTGGGGTTGCCCCGTCGACAATTTAATCCCGGACTGGAATGATTTGGTTTACCGCGGCCGCTGGCAGGACGCGCTGGAGCGCCTGCACCGCACCAATAATTTGCCGGAAATGACCGGCCGCGTTTGCCCGGCCCCGTGCGAAGTCGCCTGCGTCCTCGGCCTCATCGAACCGGCGGTCAGCATCAAGCTGAACGAATATTCGATCATCGAAAAAGGCTTCAACGAAGGCTGGATTAAGCCGGAGCCGCCGAAAGTCCGCACCGGCAAAAAAGTCGCGGTCATTGGTTCGGGCCCCTCGGGCTTGTCCGCCGCGCAGCAGTTAAATCGCGCCGGCCATTTGGTCACCGTTTTTGAAAAGAACGACCGCATCGGCGGCCTGCTCCGCTACGGCATCCCTGATTTCAAGTTGGAGAAGCACGTCATCGACCGGCGCCTGAAAATTTTTGAAGCCGAAGGCATCGTTTTTAAAGTGAACGCGCACGTGGGCGTGAACGTGAAAGTGGAAGACCTGCTCAAGGAATTCGACGCGGTTCTTTTGACCGGCGGATCCGAGAAAGGCCGCGACCTGCCGATTCCGGGCCGCGAACTCCAGGGCATTCATTTTGCGATGGAGTTTTTGCCGCAGCAAAACCGTCGCGTCGCCGGCGACAAAATATGCGGAGGCAATATCACCGCCACGGGCAAGCGCGTGATTGTGATCGGCGGCGGCGACACCGGCTCCGACTGCATCGGCACTTCGCACCGTCACGGCGCGATCAGCGTCACCTCGCTCGAACTTTTGCCCAAACCGCCGGTGGAACGGGCACCCGACAACCCGTGGCCGGAATGGTCGCGCATCATGCGCTTGTCGTCCTCACACAAAGAAGGCGGCACCGTGGAATACAGCGTGCTCACGAAAAGATTTTCCGGCGAAAACGGCCAGGTCAAAAAACTTCACTGCGTGAAAATTGAATGGCAGAAAGACGAGGCCGGCCGGCCGAAGATGGTGGAAGTCCCGGGTTCGGAGTTTGAGCTCGATGCCGATTTGGTTTTGCTCGCGATGGGCTTTGTGCACCCGGTTCACGAAGGGATGATCAAGCAATTGGGCGTGAATTTGGACGCGCGCGGCAACGTCGCCATCGATTCAAACCACATGACCAGCAAAGAAGGCGTTTTTGCTGCGGGCGACATGGCTACCGGCCAATCGCTCGTCGTACGCGCCATCAAACAGGGACGCAACGCCGCTCGCGGCATCGACCTGTATCTGATGGGCGAAACACAACTGCCGTAATTAAAAAAGGGGGCCTCACCAATGAATGAGTTCTATCCGGGACTTGGTTTTATTCCGATGGCTGTTGGGTTGGCGTTGTATCTTTTTTACGCGTACTGCTTGGTTGTTATCGCCAAAAAGACGGGCTTTGAAGCGCAGTCGTGGTGGGGTTGGATTCCGATTTTTAACGTCTTCCTGATGATCAAAATCGCCGGCAAACCGATGTGGTGGTTCATTCTTCTGCTGATCCCGTTGGTCAACCTTATTATCGCCATTATTCTCTGGATGGGCATTGCCGCGGCGCGTCGCAAGCCGTCCTGGCTTGGTGTTCTGATTCTGGTTCCGCTCGTTAACTTGGTGATTCCGCCGTATTTGGCGTTTTCCGACGAAGCGGCGGCCTAACTACCAATAACGTCCGGCGGCTTTCCCTTCCATCGGTTTTAAATCGACCGGCATGATGCTTTCTTTCTGCAGGCCGTCCGCGGTCTTGCGGTAAAGAACCAGCGATTGTTTATCGGGTGGGCCGATGGGAATAACCAGCCGTCCACCCATCGCAAGCTGCTGCAGAAGCGGCCGCGGCACTTCCATGGCCGAGGCCATCACCATGATGGCGTCGAAGGGCGCTTTTTCCGGCCAGCCTTGATAACCGTCGCCAAGCCGCGTCGACACATTTTTGTAATTCAACATTTTAAGGGTGTTCTCGGCGGCCCGCGCCATCTCCGGCACGATTTCAATCGTGTACACTTCTTTGGACAATTCACCGAGCAAGGCGGCTTGATAGCCGCGCCCGGTGCCGACTTCCAAGACCTTTTCGTTTCCCTGTAAATTCATTAGTTCCAAAATTTTAGCGGCGATAAACGGGCGCGGCGTCGTCACGTATTGAGAAATCGGCAGATCGCTATCGATGTACGCGTCTTTCTGATATTCGCTGTCCAGGAACAGGTGGCGGGGAACTTTGGCCATCGCGTCGAGAACGCGCGTCGATTTGATGCCTTGGCCTTTTAAGTCCCAGCGCACCATGTTATGCCGCTGCAGGTCGTAAACATCCGGCCGGATGCCATCCTGGCAGGCAGTGGTAAAAAGCGCGAGAAAAGCCAAAACTCCGACGAGAAAAGGGCGTATTTGTCCCAACATGGCGGCCTCCTTTGAGCGGGGGGATTATAGTAAAATCCTCCCATGCCGCCGGAAATCCTCGATTTGCCTAGAAATACGTCCCAGGCTTGGAATCCCTTCCGTTACGAGCGCCGTAAAACGCGCGTTGTCATGGTGGGCGATATCGCCGTCGGCGGCAGCAACCCGCTGCGCGTGCAATCGATGACGACCACCTCCACCATGGACACCAAGGCGACGGTGGAGCAGGTTAAGCGCTTGGCCGACGTCGGCTGCGAGATCGCGCGCATCACCGCGCCCACCATTAATGAAGCGCGCAACCTGGAGAACATCAAAAATTCCCTGCTGCAGCAAAACTACAAGATCCCGCTGGTTGCCGACATTCATTTCCGTCCCGATGCGGCGATGGTGGCCGCCGATTTCGTGGAAAAAGTGCGCGTGAACCCCGGTAATTATGTGGACGGCAAGGCGTTTAAAGTCCGCGAATACAGCGATGCCGAATACGCCGACGAAATAAAAAAAATTCAAGACAAATTTGTTCCGCTGGTTTTAAAACTGAAGAAACTCAATCGCTCGGTGCGCATCGGCACCAACCACGGCTCGCTGTCCGACCGCATCATGAACCGTTTCGGCGACACGCCGCTCGGCATGGTCGAGTCCGCCATGGAATTTGTCCGGATTTGCCAGGCCCACGATTACCACGACATCATTTTGTCGATGAAAGCCTCCAACCCGCGCGTGATGATCGCCGCGTATCGCTTGCTCGCTGAACGGATGTTTTTGGCGGGCATGGATTACCCGTTTCACTTGGGCGTGACGGAAGCGGGCGACGGCGAAGACGGCCGCCTGAAATCCGCGGCCGGCATCGGCAGCCTGCTCGAAGACGGCATCGGCGACACGATCCGCGTTTCCCTCACTGAAGATCCCGAATTTGAAGTGCCCGTGGCCAAAGAGCTGGCCGCGCGCTATTCCCAGTGGAAAAACGAGAAGAAAGCCAGCGGGTCGGGCTCCTACGCGCCGACGTTGTATCAGCCAAATCGCCGCATCACCAAACAAATTTCCATCGGTCCTGTCACCATTGGCGGCTCATCGCCGCTGCGCATCCTGAGCGAAATTAATTTACGAGAGACGCTGCCGCAGGACGTGCTGGCGCTCATGGAAGAACGCCTGAAAAAAGACACGCCGCCGGAAATATTGGTGGTGCCGTTTGACGGCCCCGATTTTGAAAAGCGCTTCACCGGTTTTCGCGCCGCGCTGGATAAAGAAACCCAGCGCCTCGGCTATATTGTTTCGTTTCGTGGGACGCCTCCGCAAACGTTGCCGAAGGGCGCCGACGCCTATCTGTTCTTGAATAAAGATGGAACCGTACGCATTTCTGATCCAAAAGGCGTGGCCATTATGGGCGGCATCGAATGTTCCTCCGTGCATCGCGTGCGCGCGCTGGTCGCGGAGATAAACAAAACCAACAGCGACCTTCCTCTTTTATTGTTGGGCAAGGCCAACTTGAGCGTCTTGAGCGAAGCCGCCGTCTTCGGCAGTCTTATTTGCGATGGCATCGGCGACGCGGTCTGGACGGGCAATCGCACCCTCGTCGATCAGCAGCTGACGACCAGCTACAATTTACTCCAGGCCTGCGGCAGCCGTATCACCAAGACCGAATATGTCTCCTGCCCCTCCTGCGGACGCACCCTTTTTGATCTCCAAAGCACAACAGAACGCATTAAATCCCAAACCGGGCATTTAAAAGGCGTTAAAATCGCCATTATGGGCTGTATCGTGAACGGGCCGGGCGAGATGGCCGACGCCGATTTTGGCTACGTGGGCGGGGGGCCGGGCAAAATTAATTTGTATGTGGGCAAGGATTGCGTCGAAAAGTCGATTCCCAGCGAGATTGCGGATCAAAAATTGATCGACCTGATCAAAGCCAACGGCAAATGGGTCGACCCGTCGTAAATAGAAGTTGCCTTTCCCTGTTTAACCTGATACAGTAGTCCCGTTCATGAAGACGTTGTTTCTGTTCATTACCGCAACACATTCTCTGCTTGGTCAAACGTTGGTAACCAACCCTCCGAAAACCTCCTGCGAATAATTGCCTAATCAATCAGAACTCCTATAACGTGAACAAATATTAAATAGAAGGAAGATAAATCAAATGAGTCAGCAAAAAGGTACCGTGAAGTGGTTCAACAACTCCAAAGGCTTCGGCTTCATTGCGAAAGATGACGGATCAGGCGACGTGTTCGCCCACTACTCCGCCATTCAAGGCGATGGATTCAAAAGCCTCACCGAAGGTCAGAAAGTGACTTTCGACGAAGTGCAGGGTGAAAAAGGCCCGAAGGCCGCTAACATCCGCATCTAAAAAAAGGAGCCGCTTCTTAGCGATTTTTCTTTTTTAGAAAACAAACAGTGGGGGCGGTCGCCTCAGGCGACCGTCCCCACTCTTTTATAAGGACACATAAATAACATGAAACGCAGAGAAGATATCCGCAACATCGCCATCATCGCGCACGTCGATCACGGCAAAACCACCCTTGTTGACCAACTG
>CAZCJA010000093.1:7032-7561 GCA_964499015.1 uncultured Elusimicrobia bacterium | reverse complement strand
GACACCGGTGGTTAAATACAAACGCAACGGCACCGATGATTGGCGCGAAGCCAACGCCCCGATGACGCTAAAGTATCAGGACAGCCTGCGAACGCTCAAAGGCGCCCAGGCCCAGGTACGGTTCCCGTCCCGCGAAGTGGTGATCATCAATGAGAATTCGTACGTCGTTCTGAAACCGGAAAAAATTCTGCAGGAAATCCAACTCTTGCAGGGCGATCTGCGCGCCTCCAAAGCCAAAGTTATTTTGCCGCAAGGCACGGTGGTGAAGCCGCAGAGCGGCGATTCCGACTACCAGGCGAAGGTGCGCGAGGACAACACGGAAGTGGTTTTCGTTTACAAGGGTAAAGTCGACGTCACCGCGCAGGGCAAAACCGTCACCGTTCCCGAAGGGTTCGGGACCGAAGTGGCCAAATCCGCCCCGCCATCCGTGCCGCAGCCACTCAATAGCTTCAAAGATTTCGACCCGTCGGTTTTGAGCACGCCGATGAAAGACGTGGTCACCACCACGCCAAAAGGAAACGTCAGCGTC
>CAZCJA010000093.1:2685-7022 GCA_964499015.1 uncultured Elusimicrobia bacterium | reverse complement strand
CGGCCTCCATTCCCGAAGCCAAAAATACTACGTCCAAAGCGGTAGTAGCCAAAAGCATGCTCACCAATTACCATATGCAGCTGGCGGCCGATCCGGATTTCAGAAAAGTCATCATTCAGAAGACGCAGTCGATCGGCGACGGATTTGACGTGAAGAAAGAGTCGATCCCAGACGGGACCTATTACATGCGGGTGGCCTTTATCGACGCGCTGGGCGTTAAAGGATCCTATTCCGAACCATCCATTGTTATGCGGGACACCAAACCGCCGGTCTTCCACAACGTTCTTCCGGCCGACGGCCAAATCTACACACGGGAATCGTTCGCCGATGTCAGCGGCACGGTGGAAGGTGCGACGCATTTCTCTATCAACGACGAAATTATCTTTATTTCTTCCTCAGGCCAGTTTGAAAAGGCCATCTCCCTCCACGAAGGCACCAACATCCTGCGGTTTTACGCCAAAGACGCCGCGGGCAACGAAACCAACCTCGTCCGTAAAGTCATCTTCAAGAAATAATCGGAATTAACAGCGGCAGGCGGTATTAAGCGTCGAGAAGGCGTTTGATGCGGAGTTTTACTTGTTCGGGGCAGGCGTGATTGGTTGTCTTCTTCATGTGCTCCCGAAGGAGCTGCTCAAATTCCAGGCAGCCGAAGCAGGCCCGGCACAACTCAATGTGGGTTTTAATTTCGACCACGACCGACTTGTCCAAATCGTTGTCCAAATAACTGTAGAGAGACGTCAGCACCTGCTTGCAATCGATCATTTTCTTTTTCCTCTAAGGGGTCGAAATAATTTCGCCGACCAGCGTTTCATGGGCGACATTGTTTTGTCGGTGACGTAACCGGATTTGACGGCCTCGTCCCACAGCGTTTTTTGGAGCTGGCGCCGGCCGCGGTTTAAACGCGAACGAACGGTCCCGATCGGGACCTCCATGGTTTCGGCGATCTCTTCATATGAGAGGCCTTGCAGGTCCGACAAAATAACGGTTTCGCGATACCCGTCCGGCAGGGAATGGATCGCGTTTTCGATGTCCTTCTCGGCGAATTTCGAGAGAACGGCATGCGCCGGGTCTTCCTCTTTTTTCTGCACGTCGCGGGCCAGGCGGTTGTAGATGTAAAACTCTTCCGGCGATTCGTACTGGTCGATGTCGACCTTGTTTCCTTGGCGGACTTTCTTCCGGTAGATGTTGATGTAGGTGTTGGTCAAAATGCGGTAGAGCCACGCGCGCATATTGGTGCCGCGTTCAAATTGATGGAAATATTTCCACGCGCGGTTGAACGTCTCCGCGGAAAGGTCCTCGGCGTCGGCCGGATTGCGGGTCATGCGCAAAGCGGCCGCGTACATTTCATCAACGTACTTAAACGCCGCGTCGGCGAATTCCTTGCGTGTTGTATCGACGGTTTCTTCCATAAGGGCTGTTGTCATGGGCAGTATAACAAACCTGACCCGGCTGGGTTCCTGTGGTGTTTGACGCTATAAAACGCGGCGTTTTAAGAAGGTGCGAAGCGCCTCTTGAAAGAGGGCGGGCTGCTCGATCGGCAAGAGGTGGCCGCAGGCCGGAAGGGACTGGAAATCAACTTTTTTGATCTGCCCAGCCATGGCCTTCATGTCGGCTGTCGGAATCACCGTGTCTTCCTCTCCGGAGAGCACAAACGTCGGCACGTTGATATTGGCGAGCAAGCCGCTCGAGTCCGGGCGGGCCGCCAGGCCGCGCAGCGCGGCGATCACGGCCTTGGGATCGGCTTCCAGAATCCAGCTGCGCACCTGTTCCACCACCGGTTGGTTCTTTTCTTGAACGGTTTTCCCCAACAAACTCTGAATCATCCGTTCGGCAAAAGGTTTGAGCCCATCTTGTTCGATCAAGGCGATGTTTTCAGCGCGCTTGGCTTTTGTGGCGTCAGGATCAGGCGTGGCTTTGGTGGCGACCAGCGCGAGCGCGCGCAGACGCTGCGGATATTTGGCGAGAAAACGGAACGCGGCATAGCCGCCCATGGAAACGCCGCACAAAACGATTTTGTCTTTGACCCCATGCGCATCCAACGTTCTGTTCAATTCGTCGGCCATCGCATCCATATGAAGAGTGTCCTCTGCATGCGCGCTTTGGTTAAACCCGGGGAAGTCGACGGATATGAACTGGAAGTTCTTCGAAAAGTTGGCTTTGTGCGCGTCCCACATTTTCCGCGAAAGCGGGAACGCATGCAGGAAAACGAGCGGAACGCCGTTGCCGGCGGTCTCAAACGACAACATCAGCGCTTAGTGATGAACAGCGTGCGGGTTTTCGCCGATGTACAAAGGAATCCACTGCGAAACGGAACGTTTCATGCCCGATTCGTTGGAACGACCGTCCCAGGCGGCAAAGCCAATCAAGGTGTCTTTGCGTTCCGGATCGATCTTGGCGTTCAAGACAACGCTCCATAACCCGTCGTTATAAACGGCGCTGGGTTTGGCCGTGGAAGCCATCCAGTTGACGGCGGTGAACTGCTTGGAATTCTCAATGTCCATGGTGGCCAGCGTTTCGCGTTTGCTGATATCGAAACCCGGCGCGGTGAACGCCACACTTACGCGGTCGGAATTGTCTTTTGTCGGATCGTTCCATGACAAGCGCAGCGCCGCGTCGTTTCCATTGACCAAAACCTGCACGGCCACAGACCGAATCGTTCCTTCGTGCTTGCGCCCGTTCGCGTAATACTGGCTCTGCACATTCACGTCCGTTCGCGGCGCTTTCCTCCAGGCGGCGTCATCGACGGTCGCCGGAAGCGGCTCGGCGGTTTTCCCCGTCACAATGTTGTACGCCCAATTGGCGTGCTGCTGCAGCGACACCACGTAGTTCGCTAACTGCCACGCTTCGTCGGTGGTGATCGCGCCGTCGTACGACGGCATCGGCGTGCCGGCTATGCCGGACATAAGGCGGAAATAGACATCGCGGGCGGATGCGCCGGCGCGGTAGGTCCATTCCTGGTTCAGATTGGCGGCCTTGATCGGCGCGCCCCACGAATCAACCAAAGTCGGGGCGGAGGTTCCGTTGGCCCGGCCTTCGGCGCCGTGACAGAGGCCGCACTGCAGTTTCTCGTAAATTTCTTTGCCGCGTTTTTGGTCCACTTTCGCTTTCACATTCGGCTCGGCGAGCGGCTGCGGCGGATATTCATTGAAAGCGCTTGAGAGCGACTTCACGTATTCGATCAGCGCCTTCTTCGTGTTGATGTCCAAGTTGCCGAAACTCGGCATGCCGCTTCCGGACAGGCCATGATTTAGCACGTAAAGCAAATCGGCATCGGTGGGCGGCGTACCGGAGGCCGTGGTGCGGAATTTGTAGGTGCCGCGCGTAAAATCGCGGGGCGTGACCGGGACGCGCTTGGCGTCGTAGCCGTTGCCTTTTCCCTCATTGCCGTGGCAGCGCGCGCAATGCTGCATGTAGGCGTCCTTGCCGAGAAGAAGAAGGTCGGATTTTTCATCAGCGCGCGCGAACGACACCGCGGCCAAAATGGCGAGGCAACTCAAAAGGTATTTCATTTGTGAACTCCTGGTTCCGTTAGTTTTTTCAAATCGAGCACTTCTTTCAGCTTCTCTTTTGTAACAAGCTTCTTCTCCAAGACCACATCGACGATCGAACGCTCCGTGAGCAGCGCTTCCTTCACCACTTCGGCGGCTTTGGCGTATCCGATGAGCGGGTTGAGCGCCGTCGCGATCGAGGGCGACATTTCCGCGTATTGGCGGCAGCGCTTCTCGTTCGCCTTGATGTCTTTGACGCAGCGCGTCGTGAACGCGTGCACGCCGTTTTTCAGAATATCGATTGAGAACAAGAGGTCGAACGCCATGAGCGGCATCATCACGTTCAGCTCCAACTGTCCGGCCTGCACCGCCATCGACAGCGCGGCGTCGTTGCCGATCACTTGAAAGCACACCATGTTCAGCATTTCCGCCATTGACGGATTCACTTTGCCCGGCATGATGGACGAACCCGCCTGGACAGCGGGCAAAATCACTTCGGCGAACCCGGTTGTCGGCCCCGAAACCAAGAGGCGAAAATCGTTGCAGATGCGCGTCAGCTCCAACGCCAGATTCTTTAGAGAGCTCGACACCTCCGCCAAACAGCGCTGGCTCTGCATGGCCTCGCGCATGTCTTCCGCCGGGCGAAAAGAGATATTCGTTTCTTTGGAAATTTGCTTCACGACTTTGGGGGCGTAATCTTTGTGCGTGTTGAGGCCCGTACCCGCAGCGCTGCCGCCGATACCGAGCTCTTCAATTTCTTTTGAGGCCGCTTTTATGCGGTCGGAGGCTTTTTGCACGGCGAGACCGTACGCCGCGAACTCTTGCCCCATGCGGATCGGCACCGCGTCC
>CAZCJA010000093.1:0-2675 GCA_964499015.1 uncultured Elusimicrobia bacterium | reverse complement strand
CACGCTATCAAGCTCCTGGCCTTTGGCTTTGAGCGCGGCGGCGAGGGCGTCGATAACGGGGATCAATTCATTGAGATAAAGGCGGGTCGCCACGCGGATCGCCGTTGGAAAAACGTCGTTGGTGGATTGGCCGAAATTCACGTGGTCGTTGGGATGGAGTTTGTCGTATTCCCCTTTCTGGCCGCCGAGTTTTTCGATTGCCAAATTCGCGATCACTTCGTTCACCGTCATATGGAGAGAGGTGCCCGCGCCCATCTGGAACACATCAATCGGAAATTGGTCGCGGAGTTTCCCGCCGAGAATTTCATCGCAGGCTTTGGCGATGGCGTCGGCTTGCTTCTTATCGATGAGTCCCAGCTCGCCGTTGACGAGCGCGGCGGATTTCTTGATGATCAGGAAGGCATCGACGAACTTCGGGTGGGTCTTGAGACCGCTGATCTGGAAATTTTCCTGCGCACGAACGCCATTGATTCCGTAGTAAACGTCCGACGGGATCTGGAGGGTGCCTATTGAGTCTTTTTCAGTACGAGTAGCGGCCATTTAAAACGTTAAGAGCGGCTGGCAACCGGCGTGTACGGCACGCCGCGCGCGCCCGTGTAGTGGCATTCCGGCCGGATCAAGCGGTTGGCCAAATGCTGTTCGATCACGTGCGCGGTCCAGCCGGCCATGCGCGCCATCGCGAAGATGGTGGTGTACACTTCGATGGGCAAGCCGATCAGGTAATAGAACACAGCGCCGTGAAAATCGACGTTCGGGAAAATTTTTTTCTCGCGCATCATTGCTTCTTCGAGTTTAACCGAGAGCGGATAAAGTTTGGTGTCGCCGACGCGCTGGGCGGTTTTTTCGGCGAGCTTTTTCATGATCGGGGCGCGCGAATCCTGTTTCTTGTAAACGCGGTGGCCGAAACCCATGACTTTTTCTTTGCGAGCGAGCGCGTCTTTGAGCCAGCCTTCGGCCTTATCGGCGCTGCCGATTTTCAAAAGCATTTCGATCGCGCCTTCGTTGGCGCCGCCGTGAAGCGGGCCTTTCAGCGTGCCGATCGCGGCCACGATCGCTGAATACATATCGGACAGCGTGGAGGCCGTGACCAGCGACGAAAACGTCGAGGCGTTGTAGCCGTGCTCGGCGTAAAGAATCATCGTCGAGTCAAAAGCCTTGGCGACTTCGGGGTCCGGCGCTTTGCCGGAAACCATGTACAGGAAATTGGCGGCGTGGTCGAGTTTGTTATCGGGCGCGATCGGCTCTTGGCCCTGGCGGATGCGGTAGAGCGCAGCGACGATGGTTGGGGCTTTCGCGATGAGCTTAACCGCTTTGGCAAGGTTGGACGCGTGATCAATTTTGGAACCGTCTTTGTCGAGCATGTGCAAAAGCGAAATGGTCATGGAAAGGCCCGTCATGGTATCGCCCTGTTTGGGCAAGCCCTTCATGAAGGCAATCACGTCGGAGGACAGCGCGCGTTCTTTAAGGATGCTGTCGGAAAAGGCGCGCAGTTCGGAAGCGTTCGGGAGTTTACCGTGGAGCAGAAGGTACGCGACTTCGATGTAGTTGGAATTGGCGGCGAGTTCGTGGGCCGGGTACCCCGCATAGGTAAGCGCGTCCTTGACCGCGTCCACTTCCGAAATGGAACTGACGCCGGCAATAACGCCTTCGAGACCGGGCTTATATCCTTCTGGTAATCCGCCGTTTTCTTGTGCCATTGGTACAACAACTCCGTCTTATTTTTTACCCCTGGTTGATTGGAAACGCCTGTCAACGTGGAAGGTGCGGAATTGTGTCATATTTTGGGGAGATGGCCAACCCGGTCCGGCGGTCAAAAATCAGCGGTCGATACTAGCGATAGCGGCGTCGACAACGCTGGTTAAAGCGGAATCCTTGCGCAGCGAGCGCAGCGCCCGCAAAGCGTGCTTTGCCGCAGGCCCGACTTCGCGCAGCCCGTTGATCGCATAAAGACGCGTTTGGTTCCCGAAATCCTCAACCTCAAGCAACTGTTCGCACATCATGCTTTTCGAATACTCCGTCTTGGCGGATTTGAGCCAAATTTCAGCCAACTCGCGTTTTGGTACCGTGCTTGCGGGGTCCTTTAAGATATAAATCATGCGCATATTAATTTCCGCAGGGAGATCATTCCATTGGCGGAGGGCGTAGAGGCTGTTGCTCGAATGGGTGGGGTCTTCGAGTAGCTTGAATACAAGCTTCGCCGCTGTTTCCCGTCCGCGCTGCAACTCCTCCATAGCCGCCGTGTTTCCGAAGCGCGCCTGGCCCATCAATTCGATGACGCGTTCCCGCGTGAGCGCTCCGCCGCTGGACGAACCCATTATCACCGGAGCGTCTTTCAACCAGTCGGATATTCCAGCCGCTTCGGCAATTTGACGAGCGTCCTGCCCTCTCGTGTTCAAAATGCGCACGTCGGCGCCGCGCGCCAACAATTCCGCAACAAATCCCCTGGCCTGCGCCGCTTTCGGGTTTAACGCCATCATTAGCGGGGTGTAGCCCTGCCTTTTATCCGGCTCGTTCGGGCTCGCACCCGCCAGTAATAAGGCCCGCGCGACATCCCAACGCTCTGCGCCGAGCGCCACGATCAATGCGGTCTGCCCGCCAAACGACGTGTTGGGCGACATGCCCGCTTTTAAATAGCGGTTCACCGCGTCCAAATCCCCGGCGCCGACGTAATCCAA
>CAZCJA010000092.1:0-7668 GCA_964499015.1 uncultured Elusimicrobia bacterium | reverse complement strand
ATGTTAGCGCCGTCTATGAACGGGACTCCCACATTGCCCCGTCCCATGGATAGAAATAGAACAGGCATCGTTTTGGCCGAGGGCGCTGCTATTCTTGTTCTCGAAGAGCTCGGGCATGCTTTAGCGCGCGGCGCGCATATTTATGGAGAAATATTGGCCGCATCTAATACCTGCGACGGGTATGACATGGTGAAATGGCGTTGGCATGGAAGTGAAGCCGCGCGCGCAATCCGCAATGCTTTAGAAGAGGCTGAAATAACGATTGATGATGTATCTCTGATTTATGCTCAGGCGACCGGTTCTCATGAAGGTGACAATATGGAACTGAGGGCGATTAAGAAAGTTTTCGGCGCTGAAGCTAAAAAAATTCCGGTTACAAATGTTAAGGGGATGATTGGTTATTCTCAGGCGGCATGCGCAGCTATCGAAACAGTCGCAGCGTGCCTTTCGCTCGATACTGGAATTGTTCCAGCTATCCCAAGCTTAACCTCTCCACATGAGTCCGTAAATTTGTCTGCCAAAGTTCGACATCATACAGTCGACAAAGTGCTTGTTAACTGTTTTGGTTTTGGTGGAAAAAATCAGTGTCTTGTTATAGGAAAAATATAAACGAGTAGTCGTTCTTTCGAGGGGTTGCGTTGAGGGATAAAAGAAGCAGAAACCGTTTTGATTTCCGTTTTTCTTTGAGTACCAATGATAGCTTTGGTGAAGCGCTGAATATTAGTGACACCGGAATGAGTGTCGTTACTAAAGAGTCAATACCAGTTGGTACAGTTATAGAGATTAAGAATTATTTTAATAAGCCAGTTCATCAGTTGTCTGCTCATGCGAAAGTCGTTTGGTCTTCGGTCGGCCCCTCGGGCTACATATCAGGTTTGGAATTTCAGGACCACGACAATGCTCTCAGTCCAATCGTTAGGATTTTTTCTCGGTATCAAAAACTAAACCCCCTGAAGTACATACTTTTGCTGGGCATCCCGCTAATTGCAATGTTTCTTGGCTGCTTCTGGTGGAAGTTTCCATATCAAGAGTATGGGACAGCGTTTATCCTATTTATGGCATTCCTGGCCACCGAGAGAGTGTGGGAAACATTTTTTACCAGTAAGGAATTTAAAAGCACTACCTCTTCATCTGATTGGTCAATGACAGCAGTTAGTTTCTATTACATAGTGTTGATTTTATTCGTAATCGCTGAATTTTTCCTCAGGCCTACTGAAAAAATCGCGATCACTAGTGTCTTGGGAGGGATGTTCTTGGTGTTTTCCTTTTCTCTTCGGTGGTACGCTATGAAGACTTTGGGATCTGAATGGCGTGTCCATGCTACAGATTCAACACGAAGGGCTCAGGGGCAGGAGGTGTTAATAAGAAAGGGGCCATATGGCTTTATTAGACACCCGATATATTTGGCAGTAATTTTTGAATTATTAGCTATTCCGCTTATTGCTCAAACGTATTTATCGTTATTGTTTTCTGTTTTGGTGAACATTCCACTTCAGGTGTTGCGCAGTCGATTAGAAGAGGCTAAGTCGATTGAGATCTATGGATTAAATTATGCTCAGTATATGAATGAGGTTCCAGGATTCATTCCGAGAAGGAACAAATAATGTTTCTCTACGCTGTTTTAAATTTTGTTGATTTTGCGATCTGCATTCTTCTTTCTGTGATTGTATGGAGCAAGGGAAATGCGCGTTCGATTGTGTCCCCTTTCTTTTGTTGGATCATAGCAGTGGGGCTGTGGAGTTTTGGCGTAGGGATGCATACTTTGTCTGATTTGGCTAATCAATCTGAGCAGGCAATTTTCTGGAGCAGATTCTTACATGTAGGCGCGGTGTCGTTACCAGTTTTCTATACACATTTTGTTATGGCTCTATGTAAACGTGTCAATCGAAGAATTCTATCGGTTATATACGCGATGACGCTCTTGCTGTTGCTTTCTATACCGACAAAATTTTTTATTACCGAAGTTTCACCGATCTATGTTTTTAACCTATTTCCAAAGGCGGGTTTTCTATACCCCGTATATCTGGGAATGTTTAGTGGATGCGTCCTCTATTCTTTCTACATGTTAATTCAGCATTCACGAGAGTCAGAAGGAATTGTGAGAAATCAGGTTTTTTATGTCCTTATGGGCTCCGCGATCGGATATACGCTCGGATCGACAGCTTTTTTGCCGATGTTTAATGTCAATGTTTTCCCTTTTGGTACGCCCTTTGTCATCTTAAATGGTGTGCTGATTACTTATGCAATGATTCGCTACCGTGCAATGGATTTGAGCCTTGTGATGCGGTGGGGCATAGCGTATGGTAGCTCTGTCATGGCTATCATCTTATTCTTTTTAACCTCGTTCTATTTTATAGAGAGATTCGTAACGAGTTATTCAACTGTTAGCAAGGGTATAGCAACCGTTCTCGGGATATGTGTAGCAACACTATTTTTTGATCCATTACGAAAGAAGGTTAGTGGGGTGATTGATAGATTTATTTTTAAAAGTCCTGACTACCAGTCATTACTTTACGGTATTGAGCGAACGCTTGATAAAGCTATGTCTATCCATGGCCTAACTTCTGAATTAGTTACATATCTAAGGTCAATTTGGAATGTAGAACATGCGGGATTTGTTGTTTGGGACTTCAGTATGACTAATTTTCAACTATATCCTGTAGAAGCATTTGCCACGCAAAGTATCCAGTTTAATCCGGAACCTCTTACAAAGAATGATTTCTTAATTCGAACATTGGAAAGCGAAAGAAGGCTCTTTAAATATGGCGTTGTCGTTGATGATGAGTTGGCAAGCCTAATTAATAAGGCCTCCCCGGGAGAAAAAGTTACTTTTCAGAAAATTAGGCGTACAATGAGATGGGTTGGGGCAGCAGCCTGTGTGCCTCTTATGCTGGGAGATCAACTTATTGGTTTTATTGTTTTAGGAGTAAAGAAAAATCATGCGCTTTATAACGAGGAAGATAAGAAGTTTCTTTCTCACGTAGCAGACAAAGTCTCTCTATCAATTAAAGACCTGTTTTTAAGCGATAAAATACCGAATTTGACCGTCAGTCACCCCTATCCAGAACCTGGATAAAAGATCGCCGCTCCCTCCAAATCCTGGCTTCTCCGTATCTGTTACCTGTGCTATACTCCGACCCTTCCTTCCATGCGCTAAACCCATGCTCATGCTGACCTGGATTAATACACGTTTGCCGCATGGGCATGAGAGGGAAATTTTTGGAAAAATTTCGTGCCCGTAGCTCAGTTGGTAGAGCATTCGACTTTTAATCGAAGGGTCGAGAGTTCGAATCTCTCCGGGCACATCTTCAACGGCCCCATCGTCTAACGGTTAGGACATCAGCTTTTCAAGCTGAGAATCGGAGTTCGATTCTCCGTGGGGTCACTTCACTCATAACGATGCCAGAGCTTCCCGAAGTCGAAACCATCCGTCGCGGCCTTGAACGGACAATCCTGAGGCGCCGGATTGTCTCCGTGAAAATCTTCGAGCCGCGTGTTGTCACCGGTTCTCCCTTCCACTTGATCGACGAACTCATGGCCCGCGCTGCGCATGGCGCACGCCGCCACGGCAAGTGGCTCTTCCTCGATTTTGAGTGCTTCAGCCTCTCCATTCATTTGCGTATGACCGGCACTCTCTTGTACGTCCCGCCCGGAACCCCGCCGGAAAAATCGACGCACATCGTTCTGCGCTTTGAAGACGGCGAGGGCGAGCTCCACTATGGCGACGTCCGCAAATTCGGCCGTTGGGAGATTTTGTACGAACCCCTGCGCCATGTGGAATCGGTCCCGGACGCGTGGCTCGCGCCCAAGACCGCGGCAATCAAATCTCTTTTGAACCACACGGGAATGATCAAACACGCGCTGCTTTCGCAGAAGGTCATTTCGGGCTTGGGGAATATTTACGTGGATGAGGCCCTGCACCGCGCCAAAATCCATCCGCGGCGGCGCATCGATAAAATTTCGCCGCAGAAAATGGATGTGTTTTACACGGGGATGAAAGAGATCCTGGAAAAAGCCATCGCCATCGGCGGGACTTCCTTTCGCGATTACGTGGACACCGAAGGCGCGCGCGGCGGCTACAAGGATTGGCTCGTTGTATACGGCAAGGCGGGGGAACCCTGCGTCTGCGGCGGCACGATCCGCCGGATTGTCGTCGCCGGACGGGGCACGTTTTACTGCCCCAAATGCCAGAAGTAGGCCCCACCTAGCCTCCCCACTGGCGTGGGGAGGAACTTTTTTACAACATCGTTACCCACCTTTAAGCGCTTCTTAAGCCCGGGTTTCTACACTAATAATGTAATGAAACTCACGCCTTCTCCGATCCGTTTCATCGCGACATTTCTGGCTGGAATTATTCTGGTCGAAGCCGTTTTTGCGCACAAGCCGGAAGTTAATTTCTGGTCGGAACGCAGTTCGTCATTGCGGGGAGCGCAAACGACGAAGCAATCTCATGAGATTGCCGCGCTTCCTCCGGTCGCTCGCAATGACGCCATTAACATCTCCCAATTCGGCTCCATCCGCGCAAAATCCAATTCTTCCGGCTTCGCTAAAGCTACGCCGGACAAGCAAACCATCCTGCACATTCAAGACGTCCACTTAAACGACGAAGCGCAAACGAACATTGCCGGCGCGGTCGCGGGCCTGATTGAGTCCGGCCAGGCCGACCTGATTGCCTTGGAAGGCGCGTTCGGCCCCATTGATTTGGGCGGGCTCGACACGCTGGCCGACCGGGACGCTGTTCGCGATATCGCCGATTACCTTCTGCGCGAACAAAAAATTTCCGGCGCGGTTTATGCGGCGCTCACCACGGGCGCGGGCACGGTGAGGGTGATGGGGATCGACGACAAAACCCATTACGACCGGAACGTGGCCGCGGTCCGTGAATCGGCCGCGCGCAAAGAGGCCGTTACACGGGAGCTGGCCGGTGCACGCGCCGCGATCGAACAAAAGAAGGCCGCCGCTTTTTCGACCGGACTGCTGGGTTTTGACCGCGCCGTCGCCGCGCATCACGCGGGTTCCCTGGCGATGGGGGATTACGTTGAAGCCATCGCCGCCAATGTGGCGGAGGTGCCGCTGCACGTCGAAACGTTTTTGCAGGCCCTGAAATTGGAACGCGCGCTGGACACGGCGCGCGTACAAAACGAACGCGCGTTCTTGGTCAGCGAGCTCGTGCAAAAACTGGATGAGGTGGATGTGCGGGCGCTGACGGAAATGAGCGCCGCTTTTCAAGCGGGCCGCCTCACCCACGCCGATTTTTATTCTCATCTCGAGAAGCTTTGCCGATTGAACAAGGTGCCGCTGGCGCGTTTCCCGGCGATGCGTGACTACGTGCAGTACGTGCTCCTCTCGGACAGCGTTGATGGGGAAAAACTGGCCGCCGACGTACGGACATTGGAAGCGGCCGCGTATAACGCGCTGGCCACAACCGCGGCCGAAAAAGAACTGGTCAACGCCTCGCGCGCGCTGACGCTCGCGGAAAAGCTGGTTGAATTTGCGCTCACCAAAGAAGAATGGGAAGAGTACAAGACCCTCACCCCTTCCCCTTTCCCCAAGGGAGAGGGCAGGGTGAGGGCTTTCGAGGATTTTTACCGCGAAGCCGAAGCGCGCGACGCGAAAATGGCCGAGAACCTGCGCGTCGCCGCCCAAAAATACAACGCCAAGAACATTGTGCTGGTTACCGGCGGGTTTCACGCGACGGGAATCAAGACGGCGCTCTCCGGTCTCTCCTATTCGTCGTTCGTTCCGAAAATGACCAAGCTGGATTCGATCAAAGGTTCCGAATACTTAAGCGTCTTCACCCAGGAAAAAACCCCGCTCGACAAGCTCTTCGCCGGCGAAAAACTCTTTCTCGCGGCGGCGCCGTCGGTCGCTCCTGAGGCGTTGCAAAAACTGCGGACTTTGCGCATGACCGCAGGCGCCAAAGTGAAGCAGTCGTTCGACAATGAACAGTGGACCATGTTCAAAGACGCCGCCACCGGCGCTATCGGAAGCGTTTCGGTCCGCGCGAGGCCCTGGTACGCGCGCAAAAAACGCCGCGGCAGCGCGGCCGTCGAATTGATCGGCGCGCTGACGTTCACCTTGCCGTTGCTGGGCATGATTATGTCGCGCGCCGGCAAACCCACCCCTGAAGAGGTTTACGCCTTTGTCGATGAACACAAAAACTTAATACCCCAATTGCCCAGTGATTTGCAGCGCGCTGTTCTCACAGTGCACATTCTGGGCCGCGCCCCGACCGACGAAACGGCGCGCCAACTGAACATGTCGACGGGCGGCGTCGGCAGCTGGACGCGTTCGGCGCTGGCCAAGCTGAAAGAGTACGTGCGGCTGGTCGAACTCACGAAAAAGTTCGAGCACGAGTTGGACGTCTTCGGCCGCGAAAACGCGGATTTCCTCCGGCGCTTTTCGCGCGGCCAAACGATCGACGAGATGGCGGCCGAAACCAGGCTTGTGCGTAAAACGCTGTTGAAGCGGCAAATCATCGCCTTGCAGGCGCTGGAGCAGCGCGCGGCGCTTACTCCCGAACAAGCGGCCGCCGCGTCGGAACATCGCGGCCAAGTGGGGCGGCTTTTTATTCGTTCCGCGGCCATTCGCGATTTTGTCCTGCGCAATTTGTCCGAACTGTCGGCGTTCAATGAAACGCAGCGCACGCTGATGTACGACTATTTTGTGTCGGCGCGCAGCGTGTCCGACATAGCGCAATTGCGGCAAATGGAACAGTATCTTGTTCAACTGAAAATTGAAGAGGCCGTGGAAAGACTTCGCGCGATGGTGGTCCGGGAATTGGAAAGCCCCGCGGGCCGCAAGAAATTGCCGCAGGCCTATCAAACCTATCAGTCCGCCGCCGCGGCGTTGGCCCACCGCGCGCACAGCGGCCGCTTGAACACGCCGAAAGAGTTGAGCGAGGGCCTTCATAAAGACCCCGATCTTCTAAAGGCGGCGCAGTTGTTCGGCATCGAGCTGGGCCGCGACCGGCGGAGCTATTCCCAGCAACGCCATGGCATTACATCGTTGGAAATGGCCGCGGCCACGGCGTTGGCGGCTTGCCTTCTTTATTTTGCCGCGCCCTGGCTATTCGCCAATCCGAAAATAGCGGGAATCCTTACGTTATTCGGTTTTTCGGCGGTCGGCATGGCTGTGTCGCGCCGCTCGGACATCGATCGCGAGCTGATGGATGGGCCGGATTACATCAGCTTTACCAGCAAACTTGAACGCTATGCGGGCCACTTAACGGAGGATCAGCTCCGTTCAAAATTGGAGAAACTCAAATTTAAACGGATGGCGCCCGGTTCCGACGTTTATCGCCATCCGTATGTCACCTCATCCTTATTAATGGATAAGAAGACATATAACACGATTGACGATGTTTTTATCGCCCTTCAATATCGGTTGCTGAATGGCTGGAGAATCAGCGCACGCGAACTGCAGCGCGGCGAACATGCCGATTACACGCTTTACCGCGCCGCACGAAAATTTAAAGTCGAATTACCGGTCTCCAATAAAAAAAGAGAGAACGCGGCCTACCCGACACGCGACGCGGTCGAGCTTGAACTGGCCGTTCGCGAGCGCAAGGGGTTGCCAATAAATGCAGGTGCGCTTCAAAGAGGGCGACACGCCGATTTCAAACTATACGCGAGCGCCCGTTATTTTAAAGTTCGCCTGCCCACCGTT
>CAZCJA010000091.1:0-8172 GCA_964499015.1 uncultured Elusimicrobia bacterium | reverse complement strand
TTTTCGAAACCCTGGCCAAGCCCCCAAAACAGCCGTTCTCGTCGAAAAATCGCCCCAAATAAGGGCAAGTTGACACCCCCATAGATAGGTATTACAATGCCGCCTGGCACAAGATATGGTACTCCACCAAGGCGGATTCCAATGAAATGCCCACACTGCAACCATCCCGACGACCACGTGATCGATTCACGCCCCGTTGAAACGGCAAATGTGATCCGCCGCCGTCGCGAATGCATGGGTTGTGGTAAACGCTTTACCACGTATGAACGTTTCGAAGCCATGCCCCTCTCCGTGCTTAAGTCCGACAACCGCCGCGAATTTTACGACCGCAACAAACTCAAAGAAGGCATCATCCGCGCCTGCAAAAAACGCCCCATCACCACGGAACAGATCGAGCAAGTGGTGAACGACGTGGAAACGTCCCTCCAGGAAGAATTCGTGATGGAAGTGCCGAGCAAAGCCATCGGCGAGGCCGCGCTGGCCCGCTTGAAAAAACTCGACCCGGTCGCGTACATCCGTTTCGCTTCCGTCTATAAACAGTTTTCCGATGCCGAATCGTTTGTCGATGAATTGAAAATTATGAAGAAAGAACAGGGCCGCGACCGCATCAAACCGGTGGCCGTTATCCTCGGGGAAATTAATGTCAATTAAGTCCGATAAATGGATTATTGAACAATCTGAAAACGGGATGATCCGTCCGTTCGCGCGCGAACAAGTGAAGAAAACCGACATGCCCAACGGCACCACGCGCAAAGTTGTCTCGTACGGCGTTTCCAGCTACGGCTACGACATGCGCCTCGGCAACACCTTCCGCGTGATGCGTTTCGAGCCCGGCGAGGAGCTCAAAGAAATCGACCCGAAGAACGTGCGCCCGAGCCTTTTTCAGCCGGTCCGCGCCGACGACCACATCATCATCCCGCCGCATGGAATGGTGCTCGGCCAGACCGTCGAATATTTTAAAATCCCGCGCGACATTTTGACGATTTGTTTTGGTAAATCAACCTACGCCCGCTGCGGCGTGTTCGTTAACGTGACGCCGTTTGAACCGGAGTGGGAAGGATACGCCACGCTCGCCATCAGCAACATGAGCCCGGCGCCGGTGAAGCTTTACGCGGGCGAAGGAATCGCCCAGCTACTGTTCTTGCAGTCCGACGACGTCTGCGCGGTGTCCTACCGCGACAAAGACGGCAAGTATCAAGCTCAGCAGGAAATAACAACAGCCATCGTTTAATTTTTTCCGCGAATCACGGCGGAAAGCAAGGAAGGAGCGAGTGTCCTTCCAATTGGTCTTTTTTTCTCAAAAATCTTTACAAATCCTCAGGAGGATTAATTAATGGCCTTTTTTATTGGACGTGAACGAGAAGCCCGCCGCGCATATGGATTCGACGAAATCGCCTTGGTTCCCGGGCGGCTGACCATCAACCCCGCCGAAGTCGACGTGTCGACCAAGCTCGGCGACGTGAAGCTGAAAATTCCGATCATCGCCTCCGCCATGGACGGCGTGGTCGACGTGAAGTTCGCGATCGCGATGGGTAAAATGGGCGGCGTGGCCGTCCTGAACCTGGACGGCGTGCAGACCCGCTACGACGATCCCTCCGAAATTTTGTCCGAAATCGCCAAGGCCGAGCCGGATGAGGCCACCGAACTCGTGCAGAAAATGTACAAGGAGCCGATCAAAGAAAAACTGATCGCCAAACGCGTTTCCGAAATGAAAAAAGGCGGCATTCATCCGGCGGTTTCGTGCATTCCGCAGAACGCCGAAAAGTTCGGCCCGATCGCCCAGGAAGCCGGCGCGTCCTTCTTCTTCATGCAGGCCACCGTAATCACGGTCGCGCACGAAGCCACCAAATACAAAACGGTGGATTTGCACAAACTTTGCAAGAAAACCATGAAGATCCCCGTCATCCTCGGCAACACCGTTCACTACGACGCCTGCCTGGAACTCATGGACACCGGCGCGGCCGGCATCCTGATCGGCGTGGGCCCGGGTGCTGCCTGCACCTCGCGCGGCGTGCTCGGCATCGGCGTTCCGCAAGTCACGGCCACCGTTGACTGCGCGGCCGCCCGCGACTTCTACTTTAAGCAAAGCGGCAAATACGTGCCGATCATCACCGACGGCGGCATGAGCACGGGCGGCGACATTTGCAAAGCCTTCGCGTCCGGCGCCGACGCCGTCATGGTCGGTTCCGCCTTCGCCCGCGCCAAAGAGGCGCCCGGCGGCGGCTTCCACTGGGGCATGGCCACGCCGCACCAGAACCTGCCGCGCGGCACGCGCATCAAAGTCGGCACCGCCGGCTCGCTCGAAGAAATTTTGCTGGGCCCGGCCCGCACCGACGACGGTTCGCAGAACCTGGTCGGCGCGCTGCAGACCTCGATGGGCGCGCTCGGCGCTTCCACCATTCGTCAAATGCAGTTGGCCGAAATCGTGATCGCCCCGGCGATCAAGACCGAAGGCAAGCTGTTCCAGAAGGCGCAGAAAATCGGAATGGGAAAATAAAATATTCCTCCCCATGCAATGGGGAGGCTAGGTGGGGTAACCCCTCCTGACCTCCCCACTGAACAACGTGGGGAGGAACAAGGACAAATGAAATGATTGTTATCTTGGACTTTGGCTCTCAATACACTCAATTAATCGCGCGCCGCGTGCGCGAGTCGAATGTTTATTGCGAGATCCATCCGTTCTCGACGTCGTGGGATGAAATCAAGAAAGCCAACCCGAGCGGCATTATCCTTTCTGGCGGCCCGGCCAGCGTATACGCCAAGGGCGCGCCCAAACCACAGAAGCAAATTCTCGAGTCCGGCCTGCCGATTCTCGGCATTTGCTACGGCCTTCAAGTTCTCGTGCACCACTTGGGCGGCAAAGTAAACCCGGCCACCAAACGCGAATACGGCCCGGCCGTGGTCGACATTACTTACCAGGACACCCTTTTTAACGGCTTGCCGAACAAAATGGACGTGTGGATGAGCCACGGCGACGCCGCCGCGGAAATCCCGGCCGGCTTCCAGGCGATGGCCACCACCGAGAACGCGCCGTTCGCGGCGATCTTCAACCCGGCGAAACGCTACTACGGCGTGCAGTTCCATCCGGAAGTGAACCACACCCCGCTCGGTAAAGACATTTTGCGCAACTTCACCCACGACATCTGCAAAGACGGCGCCAACTGGAGCATGAAAAATTTCCTGCAGATGGCGACCGACGACGTGCAGAAGCAAGTGGGCGATAAAAAAGTAATTTTGGGCCTCTCCGGCGGCGTCGATTCCTCCGTGGCGGCGGCGCTTTTGCACCGCGCGATCGGACACCAGCTCACCGCCATCTTCGTCGACAACGGCGTGCTGCGCATGGGCGAGAAAGAACGGATGAAGAAGATTTTTGACGGCTCCCTCGGCAAAGACCTGCGCATCATCGACGCCAGCAAAGAATTTTTAAAAAACCTGAAAGGCGTCACCGA
Organism: uncultured Elusimicrobia bacterium; assembly: GCA_964499015.1. GTDB lineage: Bacteria > Elusimicrobiota > Elusimicrobia > F11 > F11 > CAZCJA01. Next base: position 4,723 of record CAZCJA010000091.1, on the reverse strand, counting down.
TCCGGAGAAGAAGCGCAAAGTGATCGGCAAAACCTTTATCGAAGTGTTCGACCGCGAAGCCAAGAAGATCAAAGGCGTGGATTATTTGGCCCAGGGCACGCTGTACCCCGACGTCATCGAAAGCGTTTCCGTGAAGGGCCCGTCGGCCACCATCAAGTCGCACCACAACGTGGGCGGGTTGCCGAAGAACATGAAGCTGAAGCTGGTGGAGCCGCTGCGTTTCCTCTTTAAAGACGAAGTGCGCAAACTCGGCCGCGAAATGGATTTGCCGGAAGAACTGATCAACCGCCAGCCGTTCCCGGGCCCGGGCTTGGCCGTGCGCATCTTGGGTGAAGTGACCGCTCAGCGCGTGAGCCTTTTGCAGAAAGCCGACATGATCGTGGAAGAAGAAATCCGCGCCGCCGGTTTGTACAACCAGATTTGGCAGGCGTTCGCGGTGCTCCTCCCGATCAACTCGGTCGGCGTGATGGGCGACGAACGCACCTACGAAAACGCCTGCGCGATCCGCGCTGTGACCTCGCAAGACGGCATGACCGCCGACTGGGCCGACCTTCCGCGCCCCGTGCTCGCCAGAATTTCGAACCGCATCATCAACGAAGTCCGGGGCATCAACCGCGTCGTGTACGACATTTCCTCTAAACCCCCGGCCACGATTGAGTGGGAGTAGATGCTTAAAAAGCTGGGGCTGGTTGCGCTGGTTACGTTGATTTTCGGTTTGGGGCCGCTTGTGTATGTGGTTTGGACGCTCAACACAAAAGTCATTGTCGCGTTCTTGCTGTTGGGCGGCGTTCCGGCGATTTTGGCCGGTCTTTTTCACGGAGCCGTTTTGCTGGTGATGCTGGAAAAAACGCGCGTCTTCGACGCGGCACGCTGGTCGCGCAACGCGCTGATCGGCGCCCCACTGGGGGCCGCAAATGCCGCGCTCAGCGTGGCGGTGATCGGGCTCGTCATCGGCAAGGGCTGGAGCATGTATTTGGGCGTTTATCTTGTGGCGGGTTTGGTTGCGGGCGCCGTTTGCGGCGCGATCAGCACGCCGCTGGGAATTAAGCTTTACACACGTAACGGGGGACTCACAGTTGGTGGCTGAAGCAAAAGAAAAAATCGACCTTCCGCTCTTCCGCAGAGGAAAAGTGCGCGAGGTTTATGATCTCGGCGAGCAATTGCTCCTGGTGGCGTCGGACCGCATCTCCGCGTTCGATTTTGTTTTGCCGACGCCGATTCCGGACAAGGGGAAAATCTTAAACGAGATCTCCGTGTTCTGGTTCAAGAAGCTGGGGAACGTGATCGCCAACCATTTGATTTCGGCGGACGTGAAGAAATACCCGGCGCACGTGCAAAAGTTTTCAGCAGAAGTTGAACGCCGTTCGATGCTGGTACAGAAAACCGACAAGTTGGATGTCGAATGCATCGTCCGCGGTTATTTGGCGGGTTCGGGCTGGAAGGAATATCAGAAATCGCAAAGCATTTGCGGCGTGACGCTGCCCAAAGGCCTAAAAGAGTCCGAGAAATTGCCGGAACCGATTTTTACGCCGACCACCAAAGAAGAAGGCGGCAAACATGATGAGAACATCGACTTCGAGGAATTTTCGAAACGCATCGGCGGGCCGCTGGCGAACACCCTGCGCGCCAAAAGCATCGAGCTGTACAATGCCGCGAACGATTACGCGAACACAAAAGGCCTGATACTGGCCGACACCAAGTTTGAATTCGGCATGGTCGGCGGACAGCCGATCCTGATTGACGAGGCGTTGACGCCGGATTCCTCCCGCTTCTGGGACGCCAAACAGTATAAGGTCGGGCAATCGCAGGACTCATTCGACAAGCAATTTGTGCGCGACTATTTGGAAAGCATCAAATGGGAAAAGAAACCGCCGGTGCCGACGCTTCCGGACAACATCGTGAAGAAGACGCGCGAAAAATACATCGAGGCGTACGAGCGCCTCACGGGAACCAAATTTTAATGGCCAACACATTCATCATCGAGATCCACCCGAAAAAAGCCGCGTACGATCCGCTGGCGCGCGAAGTGAAAGCGGAACTGCTCGAGGCCGGGGAGAAGCCGGCCAACGCGCAGGTGGAAACGTGCCGTTTGTTCAAGATCGACGGCGATTTTACGCCGCAGCAGATTGAGCAGGCCGCGCAAACGCTGCTTGTGGATTCGGTTGTGGAAACCGCTTTCATCGAAACAAAAGAATCGAATAAGAAAAAAGTGAAAGGTGTCGTGATCGACGTGTGGCCGAAACCCGGCGTGACGGACCCGGTCGGTGAAACCGTGGAAAAAGGTTTGCGCGATCTGGGTTTCCGCGGCGACTTGAAAGCCACCACCGCGACCCGCTACCAATTTCCCAAAGCCAAAGACGCCCGGCTGCCGAAAAACATCATCCGCAAAAACCAAGCGAACGAGCTCATTCATGATATCCGCGTCCGATAACACCGTGCTGTCCAACACGATCGCCTTGCGCGAAGCCGACGATGCGACCCTGCAGCGGCTCTCGAAGGAGGGCATGCTGTCGCTCACCTTGGAAGAAATGAAAACCATCCAAACCTATTTCCGCCGCGAGAACCGCGACCCGTCCGATTGCGAACTGGAAACCATCGCGCAAACCTGGTCCGAACACTGCGGCCACAAAACCTTCAAGGCCGCCTACGAATACCACGAGGTGAAACTGGACGGCGAAAAAGCGTTGGCCAAAGACGGCCCGCGCACCTACACCAATTTGCTCAAAGAAACCATCGCCAAAGCCACCACCGAACTGTCGCCCTCGTGGTGTTTGTCCGTGTTCAAAGACAACGCCGGTGTGATCCGCTTCGATGACGAAATGGCGGTGTCATTCAAAGTGGAAACCCACAATCACCCGTCAGCGCTCGAGCCGTACGGCGGCGCGGGTACCGGGTTGGGCGGCGTGATTCGCGACGTGCTCGGCTGCGGTTTGGGCGGCAAGCCCGTGATGAACACCGACGTTTTTTGTTTTGGCCGTTTGGAACAGGACGCCAAAGAATTGCCGGAAGGCGCGCTGCATCCGAAGCGCATTGCCAAAGGCGTGGTCGCCGGCGTGCGCGATTACGGCAACCGCATGGGCATCCCGACCTCGAACGGCGCGGTTTATTTTGATCCGGGCTACGCGGGCAACCCGCTCGTTTTCTGCGGCACCGTCGGCTACATGCCGGTGAAAACCATCGACAAAACCGTTTTGCCGGGCGACTTGGTGGTCGCGGTCGGCGGACGCACTGGCCGCGACGGCATTCACGGCGCGACGTTTTCAAGCGCGCCGCTCGAGAAGGGCATCACCTCCAGCGTGGTGCAGATCGGCCACGCGATCCAAGAGAAAAAAGTGTTGGACGTTCTTCTGCAGGCCCGCGATAAAGGGCTCTACCGTTCCGTGACCGATTGCGGCGCCGGCGGCTTTTCCTCCGCCGTCGGTGAGCTCGGTTCCGAGACCGGCGTGAAAGTGAATTTGGCCAAAGCGCCGCTGAAATATCCGGGCCTGACCCCGTGGGAAATCTGGGTGTCGGAATCGCAGGAGCGGATGGTGCTCGCGGTGCCGCCCGCCAATTGGGCCGCGCTGAAAGCGATGTTTGAAGCGGAGAACGTGGAAGCCGTCGACATCGGCGAATTCACCTCGGACAAGCGGCTCACCGTCGCCTACGGAGACGAGGTGGTGGCCAATCTCGACATGGAATTTTTGCATAACGGCACGCCGAAGCTGCACTTGAAGGCGATGTGGGACGTGACCGCGTACCGCGCGAAGCACATCAACACGCCGAAAGGCGAAGCGCTCGACATTCCGAAAACGTTCCGCGCTTTGCTCGCGCACCCGGTGGTGGCCAGCAAAGAGTCGGTGATCCGCCAGTACGACCACGAAGTGCAGGGCGGCAGCATTGTGAAGCCGCTGATGGGCGCGCAGTTTGACGGCCCGACGGACGCCGCGGTGTTCCGCCCCAATTTGAAAAGCTGGAAAGGCGTGGCCGTGTCCAACGGCATGAACCCGGAAATCGGCAAATGGGACCCGTACGTGATGGCCAAGTACGCGGTCGACGAAGCGGTGAGAAATCTTGTCGCGGTGGGCGGCGGTTTGAACCAAATCGCGATCCTGGACAATTTCTGCTGGGGGGATTCCAAGGATCCCGTCGAGCTCGCGGCGTTGGTCCGCGCTTCCGAAGGCTGCTTTGAGGCGGCGACCGTTTATCAAGCACCGTTTATCTCCGGTAAAGACAGTTTCAACAACACCTGGCGCGCCGCCGACGGCACCCTGCACTCGATTCCGTGCACGCTCTTGGTTTCAGCGATCGGCATTCTGGAAAACGTCCGCACGTGCGTGACGCCGGGCTTGAAAGCCCACGGCAACCTGCTTTATCTTCTCGGCAAAAACGGCACCAGCATGACCGGCTCCCTGGCCGCGCAAATTTGGGGCAACACCAGCGGCATCCCGCAGGACTTTTCGCTGGAAGAAGCCAAGTCCTTGTACAAACGCCTGCAGACGGCGATGCGCAAGAATTTGGTGCTGTCCTGCCACGATCTTTCGGACGGCGGCCTCGCGCTCGCCGCGGTGGAAATGGCCTTCGGCGGCACCGTCGGCGCGGAACTCACGGTCCCCGCGGACGTTTCGGATATCGAAGGCTTCCTCTTCAACGAAGCGCCGGCCCGGTTCATCGTGGAAGTCGCCCCTTCGCACAAACTTGAATTTGAACAGTCGTTCGACATGCGCACCGTGCAGCTGATCGG
>CAZCJA010000090.1:0-8318 GCA_964499015.1 uncultured Elusimicrobia bacterium | reverse complement strand
GTCCGCCGCGCCGACTTCCACATGCAGCGTCGGTATATTTCCGCCCTTAGTCGGATTCGGGAAGACGTAGACGTCGCCAAACGAGAACGGCAGCCCCTTAATGGGACCAAAAACCTGGTAATACCCATAGTGATAGACCGGCACCCTAAGTGTAAGGTCACTATAGAGACCCGGCAAGGGAATCCACCTTTTATCTCCCACCTTTCTATACAGCTGGGGATTCTCGGGTTCCATGGCAATAGGAACGTTGATTTCCGGTTTAAGAGGCCCCGCTTTAACCTTGAACAACCGTTCTAAGAAGTTCCGGCTGGCCTTCACGAATGTCGCCTGTCCCGAGGCCTGCAATGTCTTAAGAAAATTGACCTGGACCGTGATCGGTTCAGGCAACGCTATTCCCTCGTTTTGATTGACCGTATCGGACGTCGGCGCCATCATCATAACCGGCCCCAACGTTTCATACCCGTTTAAAATAGCGAACGACGATGCGGACGCATACGCCGCCGCAGCAGCTGCAGCCCCGGGCGTGTCCGTGGGCGATTCGGTCGGCGAAGCCGGCGGGCAATCCGGCTTCACTCCGCACGGACTATTACAATCGGCCGCCGGCAAATCGCACTCGCCATCGCAGGCTGGCGGCTCTTTTTTTCCGCACCCGCTATGGCAATCAGTAGCCGGCAATTCACAGGGGCCGTCGCATGGCGGCAAAGGCTTATCTATGCACCCACACCCTTTATCTCCCCCAGGTCGGTATTGGCAATCGTCTGGGCATTCATCAAAGTCGCAGGTGCATTCCACGTTGTCCCACGTTCCACAGTTTTCAACGCAGCGTTCGCGCGGCGTCTTGCCGTCGTCGCCTTCCTTCGTGCCGCACGGGACGCACTCGCAATTTTCCTTGTCCCACGTCTCCTGGTCTCCGCAATCGTCCTCGGAATTGCCGTTTTTACAGACGCATTTGCAGTCGCCATCGCGCGAATAATTATCGTTGGGACACGGTTTCGGACTACCGCAATCATGCTCGATGGTGCAGCGGCAATATTTTCCCGCGCATTTAACGTGCACGCATTGGCCTTGTTTTTCCGACCACTCATAACACTGGCGGCACTCGTGTGGATCGTCATCCTCAGGCATACACATGCAGCCGTCCCAGTAGGCCTCGGGGCCGCAACCCAGGGGCGGCGGCTCCGGGTTCTGCCAACGCAAACATCCGTCAGGGCCGGGAGCCGGGAAGCTGCCGGGACACGGCGGCGAACCCAACGGCCCGCACGGATCTTCGCTGCAGTCCGGATGGCCTTCCGGACACGGCAAGCACGAGCACGATTCGTAGTCAACGCCATACGTGCAGTCGTAATCGCTCAGACCGCACACACATTCGCACGCTTCCTTATCCAGATACCACGGCGAGTCGCACTCCAACTCGCAGCGCGGCGTGTCGTCGCACGGAACGTCGTCGACGGTGTACGTGCAGCTTTCGTCGCACGTGTCGCCCGGATTCATGTACACGAATTCCGTGATTTGAGCGCTGGGCCTATAATGATAGTTACCGTCGACGGTGTCGTACGTCAACGTGACCTTGGTCCCCTTGATCTTCACTTCCTTGGTGCACGTTTTCACCACCATGTCGCATTCGCGATCCAAGTTCTCACTCGATAAAATAAGCGTCTCGTTGATGTACACCGCGTCAAATCCGGCGTCCTGCGACTCCACGCGCGCCTTTACCGTGGCGCAGAACGTGTATTCGCAGTCTTCTTTGCCGTTAAATGTTTCCTCCTTGGATTCGACCTGCCGGTTGGGCTCTTCCCCGCAGCAGTTTTCGGAATCTTTTAGCGTGACCTTTAAATCTTCGACGTCCTCATATCCCGTCGGCACGCCGCATTCGCAGTCCAAAATCTTGCGTTGCCGGCCCGTCATTCTCCCGCTTTGCGACAACTCCACATCGAGCGCGTACTTATACTTGGCGGTATCGAGCTTTTTATTGAGACTGTCGGACTCAAAATCAATCGGCTGCCGCGGATCGAAATTCTCATCAATCGGGTACAGCTTCCAGGTTTCGGCAATGGTCGCTTCGCCGTAATTGGCGTTCGGCGGCTCGCCCAGATCGTCTTGGCCGTCTTTCTTCGGAAATTCCTTTTCCTTATCCAACTGCAAAAGTTTTACGACGACGTGCCGGTTGTTTTTGGTGCCGGGTGTGTACGGCAATGAAAGCGCCCACGGGCAATTCATAAGCGTGTGCCGGACGGTCAGTTTGATTTTTTTATTGATCTCGCACTTTTCGTTATCCAGCCCGTCTTCCGTTATTTCGATCGCGTCGCGGTCGACGGCCCACTTCTGATCGTCGCAGGCGCGGTCGGCGCCGGAATCCTTAAACGTACAGGGCATCGGATCGGAACAACGGCCGAGGGCGCTGGAACAGCCGACGTCCGGGCAGGGCTCGACGGAAAATGCTGGGGTGCTAAGGAAGAGGAGCAGGAAGGTTTTTAGAACAGGGGAGCGGTATGAAGTCCGAGCGATTTCAATTTGCATGGTCTTTCTCAGGACATAGCGTCGGCCCCTTACTTAGGCAAGTCCGTTCCGGGTTCGTCTTGCCCAAAGGTATTTTCGCTCGGCTCGAAAATAACGATGCCGCGTTCATCCTTCGGCGCCGCGATAATCGGCAAAGAGTCGTCTTTCATCGCGAACGATGTCGTCAACGTGAACACATGGTTCGTGCCCAGTTCGCCGAACGGCGAGATCGCGTAATCAATGGAAAATTGTCCGAGCTTAAAGCCGATGCCGCCGGCGAGTCCTCCAAAGCCGCCGAAATTGCCACGGTTGGTTTCCGATGCCTGCCGGTTGTTCACCGCTTGGACAATTTTGTTCAGATAGCCGGCGCGGAGCGTGACGTTGTTGACGGCGGAAAATTCGAAGCCAAGGGCGGCGGTGGTTTGTCCGGAATAGGGGCTGTTTTGAATGTCAAGAACGAGGGTGAGCGGTCGAATCATGCGGTAGGCGGCGCCCGCCGTAATGGTCAGCGGCAAATGATAATTCTCGGAGATAAATTTCATTTCCGGGCCGATGTTGCGTACCGCAAATCCCATTGAAAGCCGCGGCAACGGCGTGCGAGTCATAAGGCCTACATCAGCGGCGACGCCGCTTGCCGAGAAACCGGCCAAATCCTGGCGAATCACTTTCAACTGCGTGCCCAACTGCATCGATCCCAAATTGCGCGCCATCGAAAGGCCAACGGACATATCGCTCGCGCCGAATGAGCCGGACACACTGCGGTCAACGCCGCGGCGTTCCTGATCGGCGTACGAAAGACGGCTAACCGCCAAGCCCCACGCGAATGAACTGGGTGTACGGCCCGGCCATGACGCCGCCAAATAATCGAGGCTGTTGTCGCCGAAAATCTGCTGGTGCGAAACGGCCAGAGCCGCCGGCCCGCGGCCGAGTCCCGCCACATTGCGATCAATTGAATCAACTCCGCTAGCCAAAGCCGTGTAGGCGTTGCCAAGGGAGATGGGACGGGCGGATGTGGGTATTTTCAAGAAGTCGGCGCCGGTTTCAGAACCGGCCCAAGAGGCCGACATGGCACATATGAATAAGGAAAAGAGCAGGACGGATCTGCCCACCCGGGTGATCGAGACTCTGTGATAGAGGTCGTCGGATCTCATAGCGCTTTGTTACAACAATGTTACACGGGGTCTAATTAAGAGCGCTTTAAGGGACGATTAAGATACAGAGAAGATCGGGGTTTGGGCGAACTATCGTTTCCGGCACGTCGTAAAACAGGGCACCGCAGGCATGGTTGCCTGGGTCTTTCGGGGTACCCCTTATCCCCCCTTAATTTTGAGAAAATAACGAATATACGCGTTATTTATAGAAAATGTCCCAAATCTTAATCCGATTTTAAAGCCATCTTAAGGGGTGGTAAAGTACAATAGGAATATGAAAAGAGAGATGAGACACCCATATCTGCGCAGCGCGATCTGGTTTGGCGGGGCCGCCCTTTGCCTGGCAAGCCTTCTGGGAGCCCCCCTCATCCAATCTTTATTACCGCTTGATAATGGATACCGTTTCCAGATGAAGACCACAAAAAAGGTCATGTCGACCGTGGGTCTGGAAAACAAGCTGGATAAGGATGCCATGGCCGACCTGGTCCGCTACCAACAGGCCACCGGTAAAAGCCTGGCCCAGGTCCTGCGTGAGCCGGGATGGGCCTCAAAACTGGGGTACTCCAGCGAGCAATTTAAGGCCACCTGGTATATCTCCAATCCCTTTGAACTCTTACCCCCCGATTTGCAGCAAGCCATTCGCGCTAAAAAAACCCCCTTCCAGACCCGGGCCGATGTGTGGGAATGGTGTAAGGCTAAAAAAGCCCCAAAAGCATGGAAGAAAGCATTAAAGGCGGCGCTGGTCGAAACGACCCCGGTTAACTTATGGCGAGCCTCACGCGGCGCAAAGCCCTACGCGAAGAATGGAGAATTTTTAAAGCCGATCGTGGTGGAAAAGGCGTCTGGAATTTATGAGGTTTTGCACGGCCATATCGCGACGGATCCGCGCGTGATTCCAACAAATACAGAAGTGCTTTTATTGGTAAGAGTGGGCGGTAAAGACAGAATTTTAAAGGTTAAAGCCTCGGATATTGGCGGGGCGATTAAAGGTAAGCACGTCGATTTGCCGATACAATTGGATAGCGCGCGGAAACGCCAGTTGCCCAATGTAGTCCTTCCTAAACAACATATCAGAAATCCCAGCGTTCAAATCCTGATACCGCACTCCGTAAAAACTAATCTAAATCAAAAGGCTTAAGCGGGTTTTCCTTCACCCCTTCGCGTTTGGCCTTTTCCACCTCTTGGCGGAAAAGGTTCTCCACGTCTTTCTTTTGCCCTTCAATCTCGCTTTTTTTGGACTCAAACAGAGTTTCGCGGCGCTTCTTACCATCAACAATTTTCTTCAACGCCGACGACATCTTGTCCGTCGGCGTATCGGTTGAAGCTTCCCACTTTTGAACAACTTCGCCGGTCTCCGCATTGACCTCCATCATGCCCTTGCAGAATGGGCACGTGGAGTAAACGGTCTTCGGCACTGTTTAAGCTTTGGTTACGTTGGCTGCTTTGGGGCCTTTGTCTGACTCGACGATATCGAAATTCACTTTATCGCCTTCAGCCAAAGATTTGAACCCTTCAGAAGCGATGGCCGAGAAATGCACAAACACATCTCCGGTGCCGTCGTCTTTCGTGATGAATCCGAACCCTTTTTGATCGTTGAACCACTTCACTTTGCCTTTGTGTGCACCCATGGATCTGTTTACCTCCGTAAAAACTGCCCGCTTATTGTAACTATTATTTTTCTTCTTTTACAAAACGTATTTCTTTCTCTCCCGGCCGGGTATAGCCCAATTCCCGACGGACGAGCTGTTCATAGGACTGGGGGGACGCTTTCAGGTTGGAAATTCGCTGGCGCGTAGCGGCAAGCTGGACGGAAAGCGCATCCAATTCCGCCTGAGCCTCGGAAATCATGCGCCGGCGGTTAAACGCCGCGCGCAGACTGTCGTTAAAAGCAAAGCTGGCCAAAATAAGCAGTCCGATTGCCAGCAGCACCAACGACTTTTTCTTCTGATCCAAAAAAGCTCCTTATCCGAGTTCGAACGTCTTGTGTCCGGGGAACGTCGCCCGACGGCCGATCTCTTCTTCCAATCTTAGCAATTGATTGTATTTGGCAATACGATCGGAACGTGAGGCGGAGCCGGTTTTAATCTGGCCGACGCCGACGGCGACCGCGAGATCGGCGATAAACGCGTCTTCGGTTTCACCGGAACGGTGCGAGATGATCGCGTGATAGCCGTTGCGAGTGGCCAACTGAATGGCGCGGATCGTTTCGGTGAGGCTCCCGATCTGGTTCACTTTGATCAGAATGGTGTTGCCCACGCCCTTATCAATTCCTTCCTGCAGGCGCTTGGTGTTGGTGACAAACAAGTCGTCTCCGACGAGCTGGATGCGTTTGCCCAGACGGTCCGTTAGGGTTTTCCAGCCGTCCCAATCGTCTTCGGCCAAGCCGTCTTCAATGGATACGATCGGATAATCTTTCAGAAGCTTCTCGTAGTAGCCGACCATTTCGTTGGAGCTGAAACTGGGCGAGCCTTTTTCCCCTTCCAGCGTGTAGCGGCCGTTTTTGAAGAGTTCGTTCGAAGCGACGTCCATCGTCAAGAGAACGTCTTTGCCCGGCTTGTAGCCGGCGGCGGAAATCGCCTGGCACAGGAGTTCGAGCGCTTCTTCGTTGGAGGAGAGGTTCGGCGCGAAGCCGCCTTCGTCGCCGACGGCGGTCGAGTAGTTTTTGGAGTGGAGAATTTTCTTCAGCGCATGAAAGGTTTCCGCACCCACCCGAAGGGCTTCGCGGAACGAGTCGCCCTTAACGGGCGCGATCATGAATTCCTGCATGTCGACGTTATTGTCGGCGTGCGCGCCGCCGTTGACCACATTCATCATCGGGACCGGCATGACGATCGGCTTCTTGTCGTAGCCGAACACCTGGCGGATGTGCTGATAAAGAGAAACGCCTTGGGACGAGGCCGCCGCGCGGGCGCAGGCGAGCGAAACACCGAGAACGGCGTTGGCGCCCAACGTCGCCTTGTTCGGCGTACCGTCAAGCTTATTGATGAATTCGTCGATCGCGATCTGGTCGGAGGCGTCGCGGCCTTTGAGGGCGGGCGCGATTTTTGATTCGACGTTCTGAACGACTTTGAGAACGCCTTTGCCGCCGTAGCGGCGGGCGTCGCCGTCGCGAAGCTCCAGCGCTTCGTGCGCGCCGGTGGAGGCGCCGGAGGGGACCGCGGCGCGGCCCATGCTGCCGTCGGAGAGAAGGACATCGACTTCAACCGTGGGGTTTCCGCGGGAGTCCAGAATTTCACGCGCTTTCACCGCGACGATGCGGCCGCGGCGACTCACTTTCGAAACACCATTTTTGCTGCGCGATTTTAACTTCGTAGCCATACCTTCTCCTTTATTATTAAGCCAGTTCGTCGAATACCGACGACAAAATTGACAGACATTTGTTCATTTCCGCGTTCGACATGAAGTACGGAGGCAAAAGCCGGACCACATTTTCATGCGTGCAGTTGATAATCAGCCCCTTCTTGAGCGCCAGCTCCACGTACGGAGCGCCGGAACCGGACACTTCGATGCCGACCATAAGGCCATGCTGCCGGATGCTCATCACCGCCGGATACCGATAAAACGAGGAAAGCCGTTTTTGAAGGGCCGCTGCGGACTGCCGGATACGCGCCAAATTTTTCGGGGCGAGCAGTTTTAATACTTCCATCGACGCCGCGCAAGCGACGGGATTTCCCCCAAACGTCGAGCCGTGCAGGCCCGGCGCCATCAGCTTGGAGACGCGCGGGACCGCCAATGTCGCGCCGAGCGGCAAACCGCCGGCGAGTCCCTTGGCCAGAGTGACGATGTCCGGCTTCACGCCGTACTGTTCGAAGGCAAAAAACGTGCCGGTGCGGCCCATGCCGCTCTGCACTTCGTCTAAAATCAGCAGCAAATTTTTCTCGCGGCACAGCGCGGCGATGCCGCTCATAAACATGCGCTTGGCGATGTTGATGCCGCCTTCCCCTTGAATGGGCTCGAGCATAATCGCGATGGTGTCGCCGTTGACGGCCTTTTTCAAAGCGTCCAAATCGTTGAAAGGAACGCTCACAAACCCCGACGGAAACGGGGCGAACACGGTGTTGGTCCCGCCGGTTTTCCCGCTGGCGGTTACCGTGGCCAGCGTGCGTCCGTGAAACGCGTTGGAGAACGTGATGATCGTGCGGCCTTTCTTCTTATTGTGCGACGCCCATAAGCGGGCCAGCTTGATGGCCATCTCGTTGGCTTCGGCGCCCGAATTGGAGAAAAACACTTTGGAGCCTTTGTATTTGGCGGTCAGCATTTTGGCGAGCTGAGACTGGGGTTCCGTGTAAAAATGATTGGAAACGTGCAGGAGCTTTTCGGTTTGCTTGTGAATCGCCGCCTTAATGTTCGGATGGTTATGGCCGACGCCGCAAACGGCGAGACCCGAGAAAAAATCTAAATATTTTTTTCCGTTTTTGTCCCACACATAGGGGCCGGAGGCCTTGGTCAGCAGCACGGGCTGGCGCTTAAAGGTGTGAAGGAAGGACGCCAGCTCCTCTTTTTCGTAGGGGTTCTTGGCCATGGCTATTTCAAGATTGCGGTGCCGCTGTTCATGCGCACGCCCTTGGTCCCATTGAGGATATTCACCTGTCCCACGCCCGCATGAATCGCGCTGCGGGCCGATTGGACTTTGGGAATCATTCCCTTGGTGATGGTCAAATCGGCGATCAA
>CAZCJA010000089.1:0-8372 GCA_964499015.1 uncultured Elusimicrobia bacterium | reverse complement strand
GTGATCGGCCGGCCCGTTTGGCAGCTCGAATTGACGCCGAAGATTCCGGGCAAGTGCCACCGCCGCATGCTTATCGACCAGCAGACCGGCATCATTCTCGAAAACAAAAAATTCCGCCCCAATAAAAACGAAACGGTCATGTCGCGCTTCGTGCGTTTTGAAGCGCCCGCTCATTTTTCAGATTCCCTCTTCGCCCAACAGCCGGCCCAAGCGGACAAACCGGGCATGTGCGCTCGCGTGCACACCGCACAGCGCAAGCCCGCCCCCGCTACACTGCCGAACGGATTTCAATTGGTGGGCGCAAGCGCAATGCAGGTGGGCGACAACATCGTCACGCAAATGCGCTATTCCGACGGATTAGCGACCATTTCGGTTTTCCAAACCTTCCAGCCGGTCAACACAGAGATTCAGCGCCCAACAATGTCCATCAATCACGTGGTTTCCCAGCCTGTTGATGACGGGCACGTCACTCTCATCGGCGACGTGCCCAACGAACTTCTTCAGGAAATGGCGCTCGCCTTTAATAAATAAAGTCAGCTTTCTACGGGTTTAAGCGTTTCTTCGCGGCGGCCTGTGCGGATCGTGTAAACCTGATCCACAGGGGACACAAAAATCTTCCCGTCGCCAAAGTGCCCCGTTTGACTCGCCTCGATGATCACTTTTACCGCTTCATCGACTTTATTGTCATCGACGACCAAAAGCAGTTGGTGCTTCGCCAGTTCCGCGTATAACGCATCGCCCACCTGAATACCGCGCTGGCGGCCGCGGCCGGTGACATCGGACTTGGTCATGGCCGCAAAACCGGCCTTGCCCAACGCCTCCACCACCGCCTCTTCTTTTTCCAGCCTGATAATCGCTCGAATCATTTTCATAATGCCTCCGGCCCGCTTTCCGCTGTGCGTATGCGCACCACGGTTTCAATCGGGCACACAAATATTTTTCCGTCGCCTTTGTTGCCGCTTTGATTGGCTTTGATGATGCCGCTGACAATGGCGTCCACGTGCTGGGACGACGCAACGCAGCTCACCACGCGTTTGGGAAGGTAACCCACGGTCTGTGGACCGTCCACGCTGAGCATCGATAAATATGTCAGCCCCGATTGCTGTCCGCGGCCCAGCGCGCGCTGCTGTGTCACCCCCCCGCCGCCCGCGTCAAAAATGGCGGCCCGGGTTTGTTTCCAGCGTTCCGGCCGTATCACCGCGATAATTTCTTTCATCTCGTTCGACATAAATCCTCCATAGTTGCCTGAAAATAAAAAGCCCCCCGGGCCACCATTGGCACGGAGGACTCACATGGTCCTGAAAACGAAACGCACAGTTCGTTGTGCGTGCCCTTATTCTAAAATAATTCCCATGAATCCGCACGACTTAATCATCACGCGCACACTGAACGCGCCGCGGGAAAGCGTTTGGAAAGCTTGGACGGACTCGAAGCAGGTGGCCGCGTGGTGGGGCCCGAACGGCTTCACCAGCCCCCGTTGCGATTGGGACGCGAAAGCGGGCGGTAAAATCCATATAGATATGAAGGACCCGGAAGGCGCTGTTTATCCGATGAACGGCCGGTTTCTTGAAGTTCTTCCCCCCGAATTTCTCTCGTTCCTCAGCGCGCCGCTGGACGATCAGGGAACACCCCTTCTGGAGGTAAAAACATCGGCCACGCTTATCGCGGACAAAAAGAAAACCAAATTGACGCTAAAAGCGGTTGTTGTTAAAACCACGCCGGTGGGTGATTCGTATTTAGAAGGTCAGTCGCAAGGCTGGAACGAAAGCCTGGACCGGCTGACGGCATTTGTCGAAAAATAATGGAGGCGTTATGAGCTACGTAGATGGATTCGTTATTCCCGTGAAGAAAAGCAAATTGAAGTTTTATTGGCCGATGGCGCGCATGGGCAAAAAAATGTGGCTGAAAGCGGGCGCGCTCGATTACAAAGAATGTGTCGGCGACGATTTAAAAGCGGCATGGGGTCTTTCCTTCCGTAAATTGGCGAAGGCAAAGGCCGATGAGACGGTCATTTTCTCATACATCGTTTATAAAAACCGCGCTCATCGCGACAAGGTAAACGCCAAAGTCATGAAATCCATGACTGGCGAGCCGCCGGAAATGCCGTTTTCGATGAAGAGGATGGCGTACGGCGGTTTCAAAACCATTGTTGAATAGATAGAACCGTTCCATGACAGTTCCTCCCAAAGCCTCGCGCCGCGAGTGGATCGGCCTCGCGGTGATCGCCCTGCCGTGCATCCTCGCGACCATGGACTTAACCGTCTTAAACCTCGCGGTACCGCACATCAGCACGGAGCTCAAACCCACCAGTTCCCAACTCTTGTGGATCCTGGATATTTACGGATTCATGATCGCCGGCGCGCTCATTACGATGGGCACTCTCGGCGACCGCATCGGCCGGCGCAAACTTCTCTTGATCGGGGCCACCTTCTTCGGCGTCGCCTCAGCGCTGGCCGCGTTTTCAAAAACCGCGGAGATGCTGATTTTTACCCGCGCACTTCTGGGTTTGGCCGGAGCCACTCTTGCACCGTCGACTTTGTCACTCATACGCAACATGTTTTTGGACGATAAGCAGCGCACAACAGCGATCGGCATTTGGGTGACGTGTTTCTCCGTTGGCGCGGCGATCGGCCCGCTGCTCGGCGGCCTTCTTTTGGAGCACTTTTGGTGGGGCTCGGTTTTCCTGCTTAACGTTCCGGTGATGGTTCTTCTTTTAATTCTCGGGCCCATTCTCTTGCCGGAATTCAAGGACACAGAAGCCGGCAAACTGGATTTGCTCAGCGCCGGCATGTCTCTTTCCGCTGTGCTGTTGATTATTTACGGTCTCAAGAAAATCGCCGAACACGGGTTTTACAGCGTTCCCGTTGCGTCAATAACCGCCGGTTTGATCGTGGGCACCTTCTTCATCCGCCGCCAGCGTCTCTTGAGCGATCCGCTGATCGATTTGAATCTATTCCGATCGAGCTCTTTCAGTGCCTCGCTGGCCTTAAACATGCTCGGCTGTTTCATGGCCTTCGGTATTTACGTTTTCCTGTCCCAGCACCTGCAGTTGATCCTCGGCCTCACGCCGCTCCAAGCGGGCTTATACATGATGCCGTCTTCGCTTGCGTTTATTGCCGGCTCGTTACTTACGCCGCCACTCGCTAAACGGTTTTCTCCGGGCAGCGTGATCGCGACCGGACTGATCTTCGCGGCGATCGGCTTCGGAATGCTTATTCCGACCAGTCATGAATCAAGCTTGGTGTGGCTCGTGCTCGCGCTGAGCATATACTCGACCGGCATCACCCCGATCTTTATTTTATCGACCGATCTCATCATCAGCAGCGCGCCCCCCGAGCGCGCGGGCGCGGCGGCCTCAATTTCAGAAACCTGCACCGAGTTCGGCGGCGCCGTGGGCATGGCGGTTTTGGGCAGCATCGGCACGGCCATGTACCGAGCGCACGTCGGACGCGCTCTGCCGGAAAATTTGCCGCTGGAAGCCGCTGAAGCGGCGCGTGCGACCTTGGGCGGGGCGGTGGCGGTCGCGCAAAACTTGCCCGGAGCGGATGGACTTGCGATTTTAACGCCAGCGCGAGACGCATTCGCGCACGCAATCCAAATGGTAAGCGTTCTGAACGTGGTGATTTCGCTCGGTCTGGCTGTTTTGGCCGCGGTGATGATTAAACGACCGCCGTCAGCCGATTAGGTTAAACAACGGGAGAGAAATTCAATTCCCACCCTTGGCCCAAGAGACGCCTTGCATACTGCCCGAAAGTGAAAATTGCTCGTGCATTTTAAACGCAGCCGATAGCACTTGCGGCTGATGGGACGACGCCGACATATTCAGATACTGATGGAGACTTTGCCGGTAATCCGGATGCGCGCAATTATCAATGATCAGACGTGCGTGTTCCTTGGGGCTCTTCCCCCGTAAGTCCGCCACGCCTTGCTCGGTGATAATCACCTGAACCGAATGCTCACTGTGGTCCAAATGACTGACCATGGGAACGATGGCGCTGATCTTATTGTCTTTCGCAGTTGATGGACAGGTGAAAATGGAAAGGAATGAATTTCGCGCGAAATCCCCGCTGCCGCCGATCCCGTTCATCATGCTTTTGCCAAGGATGTGAGTGGAGTTGACGTTTCCCGCGATGTCCACCTCGATGGCGGTGTTGACCGATATAATTCCCATGCGCCGGATAATTTCCGGGTGGTTGGTAATTTCCTGCGGCCGGAGAACGATCCGGGAGCGGAAGTATTCGATGTCCGAATAAAACGCTTTGAGTTTTTCCGGCGCGATGGTAAGCGAACAGCCGCTCGCGAAGGAAATTTTTTCTTTGCGCAATAACGCGATCACAGAATCCTGGATTACCTCCGAATACATTTCAAAAACAGGAATGTCCGGATTGTCGCCCAGAGCGCCAAGGACCGAATTAGCGATATTGCCAACGCCAGACTGAATCGGCAAAAAAGATTTCGGAATACGTCCCAGTCGAATCTCTCCCGCTAAAAATTCCGCCACATTCTGCCCGATTTTCCTTGTCACTTCTGTCGCCGGATCGAAAGCGCCGGTTTCGTCCGGCAAGTTGGTCTCAACAATGCCGACAATTTTCCGCGGATCCACTTTTATGACAGGCACACCAATCCGATCGCGAACGGAACAAAGTGGAATTGGCTTTCGAAAGGGCGGATCTTGGGGCTCATAAATATCATGAAACCCACGCATTGCCATGGGATGAAAACGATTGAGCTCAATCAGAATTTTATCCGCCATGTGGCAATACGACGGTGATGCCCCCACCGAAGATGTAACCACAATTTCACCTTTTTCGGTCACATCGGCCGCTTCGATAACGGCCCAATTGAATTTTCCCAAAAAACCGTAGCGCGCATTTTGCGGAACGAGAGAGAGGTGCATATCAAAAAATTCCGTTTTTCCTTCGTTGATGCTCTTGCGCATGAACGGATCGGATTGATACGGCGCGCGAAACGAAACAGCCTCCGCCTTGGCCAACGAGCCGTCCAAAGCCGGTCCGGTTGAAGCCCCCGTCAGAACCCGAATTTTAAAGGGCCGTCCCGCCGCATGCTCCTGAATTGCTTTAGCCGCAATCGCCATCGGAATGGCTTTAGGGGCCCCGGCGGGCGTGAACCCGCTAAAACCAATCTGATCCTCATTTTTAATCAACGCAGCCGCTTCTTCAGCGGACAACCGCGGAATTTTAGAAATGCTCATATTTCACCTCAATAAAAAAGCTTTATTACAATTCTCTAAACAACGTGATTTCTTCAGCAGCAAATGACATCTGCCGATTCCCCTGACCCGACACCATAACGGCCCCCCTGGTATCGACGCCACAAAAATCGAATGCCCCTTTACGACCGTTTATTTCTATTTCGACTCGTTGGCCAATGCTCCAATATTGACGGAGATGTTGAATCAAATACGTGGGACCTTGTTTCTGGACTTCCTTAATAACGTTCCGCAGAGCCGCTAAGATTCTCACCGTCACCTCATACGAATCAGGACAATCAGGCAGCCAATCGTGCATCCGTGTCACGGATCCGGCCAGTTCGGGCGCGCACCGCACAGGATCGTTCCACACATTTATTCCGATTCCGACCACACAGCGGTCAGCATGGAACCGATCCACTAAAATACCGGCGCATTTTTTCCCCTGGATCATCACGTCGTTGGGCCATCGAAACCGCACGTCATTAATCCCATAGGCGGTCAACGTATCGGCAACAGCTAGACCAGCTGCCAACGGCATCAGTCGCGACACCTCTTCCGTTATTGGGGCTGGGACGACGGCTGAGACCCACACACCGCCCTCATTTGAATGCCAAACTCGTCCATAACGACCTCGCCCCTGTTTTTGACATTGGGCACTTACCGCCGTCCATTCACCCATGTCGCGTGCATAATCATTGGTGGAATCGCACTCGGCAATACGAATAAGAGTCCATCCGGCGAAATAGGTGACGGGTTCCGCAAAAACACGATCCATGATTTATTCGATCGTCAGCAAGACATCACCTTCCTGCACACCCGATCCGACTTGCGCTTTGATGTCCTTGATCGTCCCGTTTTTTGGAGCGAACACAAATGTGTTCATTTTCATGGCTTCCAACGTCAACACGTGATCACCTTCTTTTACCTGCTGCCCCAGTTGAACGCCGATTGAAACGATGCGTCCGGCCAGTGGACTCACCACATCACCGGCCCCTACTGTCCTGCTGACAGGAGGCTCCGAAACCGGCGCGGGGGTTGGCTCAACAGACGCGGCCGGAACCACCGTTTCCGTGGTCGCCGGTACCGGATCATTGGGCACTTCGACTGTTACTTCGTAAGTAATGGAATCTACTGTGACTTTTAGTTTTTTAATCATTAGCGAACCTTGTGTGATCCGAAATGTTGAAAACGCCCTTCCATCGACCATGGGTTAAGAACAAAAATGGGCGCGTCGACCTGGAATGAATTTTCTTTCGATGAAGAACCTTCAATTGAGACGATTCGATGCGGTTTTTGAAGTGCCAATGAGACGGCTGCCGCAATCAACGCAACGATCGGCCCCTTAATTTGATTAACGTTGTTTTTATCGCTCATAGTGGAATTGTCCCGTGTTTTTTAGGCGGCCGTGTTTCCCGCTTGTTCAAACAGTAACGCAGCGCACGCGATATGACAGCGCGCGTTTCGGAAGGTTCAATTACGTCAGTAATCAAGTCGCGGCCAGCCGACTCGTACGGCGTGCAGAATTTCTCTTTGTATTCAGCCACATAAGACGCTTCTTTCACTTTGGGATCAGCTGCAGCCGCGATGTCTTTTTTATAGAGAATCTGTACTGCGCCATCGGCACCCATGACAGCGATCTCGGCGCACGGCCACGCGAAAACCATATCGGCCCCCATGTCCCGTGAACACATGGCGAGATAGGCCCCCCCATACGCTTTTCGCATGATTACGGTAATTTTTGGGACGGTGGCGGCGGCGTAAGAAAAAAGCATTTTTGCGCCGTGCCGAATAATTCCGCCGCGCTCCTGCGCCACGCCGGGCAGAAAGCCGGGCACATCCACAAGCGTAACGATAGGAATATTAAACGCGTTGCAAAACCGGATAAACCTCGCCGCCTTATCGGACGCGTCTATATCCAATGTACCAGCTTTAACCATCGGTTGGTTCGCCACAATACCCGCGACAATGCCTTGAAACCGAGCGAACCCAATCACGATGTTTTTGGCCCAATATTTTTGAACTTCCAAAAAATCGCCTGCATCCACGAGATGCTTGATGATTTTCAATACATCGAGTGGCGATTTGGGGTCCTCCGGAACGAGCGCATTCAGCTCAGCAATCGGCTTCAAATCCAACTTCGGCGTCGGTTGATGCGGAGGATCAAGAACATTGTTAGCAGGCAGAAACGAAAGAAGTTTTTTGACCAACGCGACGGCCTGCTCGTCCGTATCCACTGTAAAATGCGTGTTCCCACTCACCGAAGCATGCGCATCGGCGCTCCCGATTTCTTCCATGGTGGTCTTTTGCCCCGTCGCCGCCAGAATCACCTCCGGGCCGCAAATAAACATATTGGCCGACTTCCGGACCATGATGAGAAAATCCATCAACGCCGGTGAATACGCGGCTCCGCCCGCACACGGGCCCGATATAACCGCAATTTGCGGAACGACTCCCGAAAGCAAAACGTTGTGAAAGAAAACCTGCCCATATCCGGCGAGCGATTCCACCCCTTCCTGAATACGCGCGCCCCCGGAGTCGTTGAATCCGACCAACGGCATCCCCATTTCCTGGGCATAGCTCATGAGCTCCGTAATTTTCTTTGCGTGTATTCTTCCCAGGGCTCCGCCCCCAACCATAAAGTCTTGGCTAAACGAGGCGACGGACCGGCCGTCAACAAGCCCCACGCCAGTAATGACCCCGTCCCCCGGCATGTGCTTATCCTGCAACCCGAAATTGTGGCAATCATGCTTGGCGTGCAAACCAAATTCCTGGAACGAGCCCGAGTGATAGAGAGCTTCCACTCGATCACGCGCGGTCATGACGCCTTTTTTCCGGCGTTCCTCCGCTTTTTTCGGATTGGTGGCCTTGGCCTCTTTGCGGCGTTTTTCCAGCTCCGAAATCAATATTTCTTTTATCGCCATGACGCCTCCTAGTGCGCTGTTTTACCAATGGGCATGCAAAACTCCGTAAGCACGCCGTGCGTCGATTTTGGATGTAAAAATGCCACCCATTTTTGCCCCGCTCCTTCAAAAGGTTTTTCGTGAATAAGTTTGCAGCCGGCATCCGCTGCCTTGCCTAACTGGTTTTCGATGTTGTCGGTGGCGAACGCCACATGGTGAATCCCCTCACCGTTTTTCTCGATAAACTTCGCAATCGTGCT
>CAZCJA010000088.1:0-8419 GCA_964499015.1 uncultured Elusimicrobia bacterium | reverse complement strand
GCTGGTCGTCTGGCTTGAAACCGGACAGCGCAAAATTCCGGTCCAATACGCCAAGCGGGTCGTCGGCCGGAAGATGATGGGCGGGCAGAGCACGTTTTTGCCGCTCAAAGTGGACCAGTCGGGCGTCATCGCGGTCATCTTCGCGGCGTCGCTTCTGCAGTTCCCGGTAACGATCGCGTCGTTTTCGCCGCAATCGAGCTGGGCTCAGAAAGTGAGCGATCTTTTTAACCAGGGTTCAGTGTGGTTTTTGATGATCGAAGCGGCCCTGATCATTTTCTTTTGCTACTTCTACAACTCGGTGTCGTTCAATCCGAAGGACATCGCGGAAAACTTAAAGAAGTGGGGCGGTTTTGTTCCCGGTATTCGTCCGGGTGAGCCGACCGCGTCATATTTGGAAAAAGTGATGGAACGCATCACGTTGGGCGGCGCGCTGGCCGTGGCCGCACTGGTTGTTCTGCCGAACATTTTGCAGAGAAAATTTAACGTCCCGTTCTATTTCGGCGGCACGTCCATTTTGATCGTCGTCGGCGTTGCGCTCGACACGATGGCGCAATTGGAATCGCACTTGATTATGCGCCACTACGAAGGCTTTAGCAAAGCGGGCCGCATTGAAGGCCGCGGCCGCGGACGCTGGTACACGGCGTGAACGTTATTTTTTTGGGCCCGCCCGGATCGGGCAAGGGTACGCAGGCGAAACGCTTGGCCGAACGCTTCAAGCTCACCCATATTTCGACGGGTGACGTGTTTCGCGAAGCTATTGGCAAGGGAACCGCTCTCGGCATCGAGATCAAAGCGTATGTCGATGGCGGCAAGCTTGTTCCCGATGACCTGGTGTCGCGCACCGTTTTTGAACATTTGAAAAAGTTGGGCGTGAGCGGGTCGTATCTGTTGGACGGTTATCCGCGCACCGTGGAGCAAGCGCACGATTTGGACGGCTTCGGAAAGAAAGAAGGCATGAACTGGGACAGCGTGGTGCTGTTCGACGTGGCGAACGACGAGTTGGTGAAACGGCTGACCTCTCGCCGCCAGTGCCCGAAATGCAAAGACGTTTTTAATTTGATTTCGCGCGCGCCGAAGAAAGAGAATGTGTGCGATAGCTGCGGTGCAGCGCTGACACAGCGCCCGGACGATCAGGAAGACGTGATTCGCAAACGCCTGGACGTTTATGAGCGCCAGACGGCACCGGTGATCGATCACTATAAGAACCGGGCCGGTTATGTGCGTGTGGACGGCAAGCAAGACATCAACGTTGTTTTTAACGAACTCGAAAACGCGTTAACGGCCATTAAGGCGCACTAGCATGACGGTGTCGTCGAAGAAGCCGGCGATTGAGCTTAAGAGCAAAGCCGAGCTGGAAACGATGAAGAAGGCGGGAAAAATCGCCGGAACGGTCCTTCACGAAGTGGGCCGCAGCATCAAAGCTGGAATGACCACAAAAGATTTGGATGTAATCGCGGAAAAGTTGCTCCGCAAAGCCGGCGCGGTTCCGACGTTTTTGGGATATCACGGCTACAAAGCGAGCATCTGCGTTTCGATCAACGAAGAAGTGGTACACGGCATACCGGGAAGCCGGGTGATCAAAGCCGGCGACGTGGTAAGCGTTGACATCGGAGCGACCGTGGACGGATTTGTCGGAGACACCGCCTACACGTTTTTGGTGGAGCCGGTGTCGGACGAGGCCAGAAAGCTCGTTCGGCGCACGAAGGAATCGTTGGACGCCGCGATTGCCGTGATGAAGCCGGGCAACCGATTGGGCGATGTGGGCGCGGCGGTGCAAAAGCTGGTGGAAGCCGACGGCTACGGGGTGGTTCGAGAGTTTGTGGGCCACGGAATCGGACGCCAGATGCACGAAGCGCCGTCGGTTCCGAACTACGGAGCGGCGGGAACGGGAATGAGGCTCGAGCCGGGATTGGTTTTGGCGATTGAGCCGATGGTGACCGCGGGCCACCACGACGTAAAAGTTTTGAAAGACGGTTGGACGGTTGTGACGAAAGACAACTCCTTGGCCGCACATTTTGAACACACGGTTGCTGTAACGGAAGACGGGCCGCTGGTTCTTACGCAGGTTTAAGATGACGAAAGAAGAAAAGATCGAAGTGGACGCGATAATTCTGGAAGCCTTGCCCAACGCGATGTTCCGCGTTGAAATGGAAGGCGGTCACAAGATTCTGGCGCACATTTCGGGCAAGATGCGGATGCACTACATCAAGATTTTGCCAGGCGATAAGGTCAAAGTGGAATTGTCCCCTTATGACTTGACCCGCGGGCGCATTACATACAGGGAAAAATAAATGAGAGTCAGAGCGTCAGTCAAAAGATTGTGCAACAAGTGCAAGGTCGTTAAACGGCACGGAAAGATTTACATCATTTGTGACAATCAACGTCACAAACAACGCCAAGGTTAAGGAGAAGTAAAGTGGCCCGAGTCGCCGGAGTGGATTTACCAAAAGGTAAGCGCATCGATATTGCGTTGCGTTATTTATATGGAGTGGGGCCGTCCAACTCCTTGAAAATTTTAGACGCGGTCGGAGTGAAACACGACACGCGCGTGAAAGATTTGACGGAAAGCGACGTTTCGAAGCTCAACAACGAGATCACCAAAGGGTATCGCGTTGAAGGCGATTTGCGCCGCGAAGTTCAGGGCAATATCCGCCGCATGATCGAAATTGGTTCCTACGCGGGAATGCGCCATCGCCGCAATTTGCCCGTGCACGGACAACGCACGAAGACGAACGCGCGCTCACGCCGCGGACGCCGTAAGACGGTGGGATCAGCGCGCGCTGAAGCCCCGGCAACGAAAGCAGCATAAAAGGAAAATGATTTATGGCCGATAAAGAACCCAAAGAAAAGAAAGGCGCGGAAGACGCAAAAGACACGAAAGAAACCGCCGCCAAAAAGAAGCCGGAAGCCAAAATTCCGGCAAAGAAAAAGAAGCTTGTCCGCGACGTCACCATGGCGCGCGCGTACATCCAGTGCACGTTCAACAACACGATCGTGACGATCACCGACAGCCACGGCGGAGCCATTGCCTGGGCGTCCGCGGGTGGATGCGGCTTCAAAGGAACCAAGAAAGGCACGCCGTTCGCGGCCCAAGTGACGGCGGATCGCGCCGCGCAGAGAGCCAAAGAATACGGCGTTAAACAAGTTTCTGTTTTTGTGAGAGGTCCAGGATCCGGCCGTGAAACCGCTATTCGCGCGCTTCAAGCCGCTGGTTTTGGCGTGAGTCTCATTCGCGACGTGACACCCATTCCGCACAACGGGTGCCGTCCGCCCAAACCCAGACGGGTATAGGAGGAAGTAAGAGTGGCTAGATACACAGGACCAGTTTGCAAGTTGTGCCGTCGTGAAGGCACGAAACTATTTTTGAAGGGTGATCGCTGCTACAGCAAGTGCCCGATCGACAAACCGACCGGCGCCATGATCCCCGGCCAGCACGGTAAACGCCGTTCGAAGCCGACGGAATACGGTAAACGTCTTCGCGAAAAGCAAAAAACGAAACGCATCGCGGGCCTTCTCGAGCGCGCGTTTTATCGCTACTTCGAACGCGCCCAGCGCATGCCGGGCCGTACGGGCGAAAGCTTGCTCCGCTTTTTGGAAACGCGTCTCGACAACGTGGTGCGCCGCCTTGGGTTTGCAACTTCCATGGCCACCGCCCGCCAGTTCGTGACCCACGGCCACGTGAAAGTGAATGGGAAGAACGTGAACATCCCGTCATATCAGGTGAAGCCCGGCGACGTGATTCGCATGAGCGACGCGCTCAAAACCAACGTGATCGTCCAGCGCTCAGTGGCCAGCCAGATCCGCCGCGAATTGCCGGCGTGGTTGGAATTGAACTCCGCGTTGCATGACACGCTCGGGCGTTCAAAAGATTTGCCGATCGACCTCGGCGCAGCGGTTCTCGAAGGCACAGTGAAGCTTGAGCCGAAACGCGAAGAGATGTCGTACCCGGTCAACGAACAATACATCGTCGAACTTTACTCGAAGTAAACGCCGTAAATTTTAGGTGCGTTATGACAAGGCCTAACGGGCTTTGACGACGCCAAGGAGAAAACAAAATGATTAGCCAAGGACTCGTATTACCGCAGCGCCTGGAAGTCGATCAGGCCACGCTCACCAACACGTACGGACGCTTTGTCGCCGAGCCGTTTGAAAAAGGCTACGGACACACCACCGGCAATTCACTGCGCCGCATTCTTTTGTCCTCGCTCGAAGGCGCGGCCGTTACCTCGGTTCGCGTGAAAGGCGCGATGCACGAATTCACGAGCCTCAAAGGCGTTCGCGAAGACGTGATCCACATCCTCTTGAACTTGAAAAAACTGCGCGTGAAGCTGTACGGTCAGGGACCGGAAACCTTGGTCCTTAAAATTCGCCGCCAGGGCGAAATTTTGGCCCGCGACATCGAAGCAAACAACCAAGTTGAAATCCTCACGCCGGACCTGGTCATCGCGACCTTGGACGACGGCGCGGACTTGGAAATCGAAATGGAAGTTTCGAAAGGCCGCGGATACGTTTCATCCGAACGCTTGAAGAAAGACGGTCAGCCGCTCGGAACCATTCCGATGGACGCCCTTTTCTCGCCGGTGTCAAAAGTCCATTACGAAGTGGAAAACGCCCGCGTGGGCCAGATGACCGACTATGACAAGCTCATCGTCGAAATTTGGACCGACGGCTCCGTGACCCCCGGCGACGCGCTCGCTTACTCGGCCAAGATCTTGAAAGATTCGCTCTCGATCTTCATCACCTTTGACGAACAGGAAGTGGCGCCCGCCGCCGCTCCCGTGCGTTCGGAAGAATCCGCAAAGATGGACGAACTGCTTTCGCAGCCCGTCGATATCATCGAGCTTTCCGTTCGCGCTTCGAACTGCTTGAAAGTCGCCAAGATCAAAACGATCGGCGAACTCGTCAGCAAGAGCGAAGAGGAGCTTCTCTCATTCAAAAACTTCGGTAAAAAATCGCTGGACGAAATCCGTGACCGCCTGAAAGAAATGGGCCTTGGTCTCGGCCGCACCCCGTCCCAGCCTGCGGGAGTTTAATAGCCATGGCATTAACCGGAGCCGGACGTAAACTCGGCGCGAAGCGCGGACGTCGCGTGGGATTGCTGCGCAATCTCGCCACGTCGCTCTTCGTCCACGAGAAGATCACGACCACCGTCGCGAAAGCGAAGGAAGCGTCGCGGTTTGCGAACCATTTGATCACGGTCGCCAAGAAAGGCGACTTGAACGCGCATAAGCGCATCGCGCAGGACATCCACAACGCCGAAGTCCGTAAAAAGTTGTTCGACGTTTTGGCGCCTCGTTACGCGAGCCGCGCGGGTGGTTGCACGCAAATCTTCAAGTTGGCGAATCGCCAGGGCGACAACGCCCAGATGGCGCTTCTCCGTCTCGTTGCTTAATAATTTAGTACAACAGTAGCTCTTTCATGTTCAATTACCTTCTCGGCCTTTTTTCCAACGATATGGGAATTGACTTGGGCACGGCGAATACCCTTGTCTACGTCAAAGGGCAGGGAATTGTCCTGAGAGAGCCGAGCGTGGTCGCCATTGATCGCACCACCCGTGAAGTTCTCGCCTTCGGCACCGAAGCCAAGCGCATGCTCGGCAAAACTCCCGCGAACATCCAGGCCGTTCGTCCGTTGCGCAACGGTGTTATCGCCGACTTTGAAGTGACGCAGGCGATGATTAAATACTTTATCCGCAAAGTTCATAACCGCCGCAGTCTCCTTCATCCGCGCATCGTCATCGGCATTCCGTCGGGCATCACCGAAGTTGAAAAACGCGCCGTTCGCGAAGCCGCCGAACAAGCGGGCGCTCGCCAAATCGAACTTCTTGAAGAACCGATGGCCGCGGCGATCGGTTCGGATTTGCCAATTTCCGAGCCGCATGGAAACATGATCGTCGATATCGGCGGCGGCACCACCGAAGTCGCGGTGATTTCTTTGTCCGGCATGGTCGTTTCCAAATCGATCGACGTCGCCGGCGACGAAATGGACGAAGCGGTGATGCAGTACTTCCGCCGCAAATACAATTTGGTCATCGGTGAAGCCACGTCCGAAAACGTGAAGATCCAGATCGGCAGCGTGTTTCCTTTGCCTGAAGAAGAATCGATGGAAGTCAAAGGCCGCGACCAGGTGACCGGTTTGCCGCGCACCATCACCGTGACATCCGAAGAAATTCGCCAAGCTCTTTCCGAGCCCGTAAAACTCATCGTCGATACCGTTAAAGAAGCCCTCGAAGAGACGCCGCCCGAACTCGCGGCCGACTTGGTTGATCGCGGCATCATGATGGCCGGCGGAGGGGCGCTTCTTCGCGGCTTTACCGATTTGTTGTCTCAAGAAACAGACCTGCCTGTCCATGTGGCCGCGGACCCCCTGACCGCGGTGACGATCGGATGCGGCCGGTATCTCGAAGAACTCGACAACATAAAGCGTCAGCGCATTATGTTGTCCTCCTCATCCTCATGATTCTTTTCTGTTTCGTACCAATTTTTTCGCATGGGAAAACCAATGCAACCGATTTTTCTTCATTACTCTGCCCACGTTCATCCATCTCGCTCGATAGCCATAACTGATCTGCGCGTTGCGCGGTCAGCGGGGGCTCTCGTGCCATGACGATGGATTTCATTCATCGTAACCGCGCCGGTTTTACGCTCTTCGTCTTTTCCGTCCTTTCCATCCTCTTCATGACGCTGCGCATCGAGCCCTATGTCGTCGGCATTAAAACCTCCATCTGGTACATATTCTCGCCCAGCGTCGTTTACAGCGGCCAATTCTTTAACAAGCTCGATTCGTTGAAAGGAAGCCTTTTCCGATTGGTGCGCGTGGATGGGGAAAACTTCATGCTGCGCGAGCAGAACGCGATTTTGTCCAAGCGCGCGATGGAGCGCGACGCCCTGGAAGAAGAAAATAATCGCCTGCGTTCCCTCCTCGATCTTAAGCAGAAAAAATTCAGTGAAGGCATTCCTGCCACCATTATCGGCCGCGATTGGCGAGAATGGTTCCGCGCGGTCGTAATCGACAAGGGTGAAGAAAGCGGCGTGAGCTTTTCCGCTGCGGTGGTGACGCCGGCCGGTAACGTTCCGTCCTTGGTCGGCCGCGTGCTGGAAGTCGGCGGAACCTCGAGCAAGGTTTTATTGATTACGGATGCGGCTTCGGCAGTCTCGGCCCGGATCGAAGGCAAGGAAGACGTCGGGCTCCTGGAAGGAAGCAACCGCCCGTGGATTTCGCTCAACTATTTGACGCAAACCTCTCAAGTCGAAGCGGGGGACCGCGTGATCACCGCTGGGTTGGGCGGCGTCTTCCCGGCCGGAATTCCCATCGGCGTCGTCGAGTCCGTCGCATCCGCACCGGACGGCTATTTTAAAACAGCGAAAGTTTTGCCGTTAACCCCGATGACCTCCTTGCGCGACGTGCTTGTTCTGCGGCGCGACGAAAATTTTAAAACCGTGAAGAAGCCGTGAAGCGCTCTCTCTTTTTCATCGTCACCATATTGATTGGCATCGTTTTGCACGTTTTTTGCGAATGGTATTTGTCGTTTTTTTACAACGTCGGGCCGCAGGTCCTTTTGCTGTTGGTTCTCGCGGCCGGTTTTTTGAGCGGGCCGCTGATAGCGGAAACGCTCGGGTTTACGTGGGGGCTTATTGCCGACGCGATGGGCGTGAACGTTTTCGGTATGAACGCGTTGTTGCTTCCACTGGCAGGCTACATCGCTGGCCTCCTGCGCCGGCGCGTGGCGTCCGAGCGTCCGAGCGCGCAGATCGCAATCGCTTTCTTCGGCACGCTTCTTTACGGCGGCGGCGTGCAGGTGATTTTGAGCCTCTTTGAGCCGTCCGCCAACCGTTCCCTTCTTCCGTCGGTGCTGATCGGCGGCGTAATGAACATTCTTCTCGTGACCGCCATTTTTTGGGCGGTTGAGAGATGGATGGAGCTGTGGATGATCCATCCGGAGCAGATTTAATATGTGGGTCGGCGGACAAACCAACGTTTTCTCCGAAAAGCGTTTTCGCGAACGCGTGCGCTTCATCAGCCTATTGTTTGCGATCGGCTATACGCTGATCGGTCTGCGCCTGTTTTATCTCCAGGTTATACGGGGCGCCGCGTTATCGCAGCTATCGGAATCAAATCGCACCCAGCTCATTTTCTTTCGCGCGCCACGCGGCGATATTTATGACCGCAAAGGCCGCTTGCTCGTCACCAATCGCCCCAGTTGGTCCTTGATGTATTCGGTTCCGCAGAAGACAATCGCGAGCCAAGAACAAGTGATCTCCCAGCTCGATCCGTTCATGAAGCAGTTTCCGAAACATTGGACGAATCGCCTGCAGCGCGCTTTTAAGACGAAGCAGATGATTCGTCTGGCCGAAGACGTGCCGGACAATATTTCCTTTGGACTGCAGGAGCTGGGGGAGCTTGTGCCCGGTCTGCAGGT
>CAZCJA010000087.1:6179-8529 GCA_964499015.1 uncultured Elusimicrobia bacterium | reverse complement strand
ATGGTGCACAGCAATGAACAGGACGGCTTGCTCGTTGAACAAAACGGCCCAATTGTCGATGGCATCACGGTGATCAATCAGGACTCCGAACGCCGCAGCGCTCAAGCGCCACGCCGCGCGGACCTTCTTCAACCGAGTTTGTTCCAAAGCTTAAAACAAGCCGGCGCGTCGCTCCTGGAACGTT
The DNA here is from genome assembly GCA_964499015.1 of uncultured Elusimicrobia bacterium. Lineage (GTDB taxonomy): Bacteria > Elusimicrobiota > Elusimicrobia > F11 > F11 > CAZCJA01. The sequence goes on along the minus strand of CAZCJA010000087.1, from coordinate 8,345 downwards.
TGTTCGACCTCGGCCACGACGCGCCCGACCCGGGCCAGTTGGCGGTCGCCCGCAGCGCGCTGGACGCGGCCTACGACATCCATTTCAAACACAATCTCTCGCCGGACCAGATCAAAGCGGTCTGGAAGACGGTGGGCGAATACACAACGACCAAAGTCGACGCGGACTTAAAGAACATCGCGCGCGGCACGGCCTTCGAAGGCATGGGCGTCGATCAATTGGTGCGTGAACTGACGACGCAGATGCGCGATTTGTCGACCAAGAACCCGGGCCTTATGCCGATCGCTCAGCGCAACGCGATGCCGGCGCTCGGTATTCAGGTGGGCCGCCACTTCGGTAACGTGGCCGCGATGCCGAAGAACAGTGTGCTGCCGTGGCTCGCCGCGAAGATGCTGGCCGATATCGATACGCTCTCGCTGGTGAACGGCGCGCAGGCCCGCAAACGCTTGAAAGCAATCGGCGCCATCGACCAGAAAAAAGCGGCCGATTCGGTCCTCGCGTTGATCGCGCTCGGCGCGAACGAACAGGAACGCCAGTTCTCGATCGTAATCGAAAGTTTTGTGCGCAACGAGACCGGTGGCGACGTGGCGCTGAAAGAGCGCGCGCTGATGATGATGGCCCGCGGTTTGGAACCCAACACCGAAGTGGCCGTGAGCATTATGAGCGCGGCCTTGTTTGAGAAAAATTTCGGCGCCGGCGAAGCGTTTATCACAGGCAATAATATTTATCTGCGCGAGGCGCCGTTCACCGATATGGCCGTCGCCCTGGCGCATGAAATGAGCCATCCCAAAGTGGAAGCGGCGTTGGCCGGCTATCCGGGAGGGGAAGCCAACGTGCCGACCACGATCGTCGAAGCCATTACCCAAGGCGTAACCTCGGAAACGCTGCGGAGCGCCGGCCACGCGGCGCTGGCCGACGCGTTGGACAAGAAAATTTATGAACGCATCATCGATCAGGAAGAAAACGGCAAAGTGCGCTACGTTCCGTTCAACGCGCGCCTCACCGCCAAGGACATCGACACCTTTGCCGCGATCAACCGCACATCGCAAGGTTTACGCCGCGTTGTTTTGACCGCGGCGAAAGCGGACATCACACGCGCCCAGCGTTTGGCCGCGGGCCGCATCGATGTGATCTCGAACGAATATCTCTCCAGCCTCGGTTCGGCCAAAGAAACGCCGATCGAAGCGCATGGCCGCTTGTTCTACGGCACGCGCAACGTGCGGCTCATGCCGCTCACCGCGCTGGGCGAGAACGACCCGCTCTTGAAACTCGTTTCGCTGATGGGCGGGGAGGCGTTTACCGATTTGATTGAAAGCGTCGCCGCGTTCAACGCGGAGGATTTAAGCGTCCGCTTCGACGAACAGAAAGCCCGCCTGATCGGCAGCCAAGCCTAAACACCGCCCGTCTAGCGCGGTGTTTCCCAAATGTTAAACTCCCTGCCTTATGATTTTGTACGTAATGAGACATGGCGAGGCCGTTTCCGCTCATGAATGGCGCGAAGGCGATAAAACACGCCCGCTTTCCAAGCGCGGCGAACAGCAGCTTGAGGCCGCCGTGCCCGAATGGAAACGCCTATCGTTTTTTCCGCGCACCGTTCTTTCCAGCCCGCTGACGCGCGCCCAACAAACAGCGGCGTACGTGAACAAAGCCAATCCCCGTGTTGCGCCGACCGTCTTGCCTGAACTGGCTTCCGGCGCTAAACCGGACACGCTGCGCAATGCGTTCGTTCAGCCGCAGTGGGAATGGCCGCTTCTTTTCGTCGGACACATGCCGGAACTCGCCTTTTTGTCGTCGCGGCTGACGCACGAAGCGTACTTAATGGAAGCCTCGATAGAGCCCGGCGAAACGCTGGCGTTTGAAGCGCCGGATAAAAAAATCGGCTGGGGCAGTGCGAAGCTCTTGTGGCGCCGCAAAATCGACGAATGGAAAAAGGCAGAGGAACTGTAATCATGTCTGCGATCCCATACCAAGCCCTCGAAGGGTTAATGCGCAAAGCGTTTATCGACGGACAGGCTGAGCCCGGTTTGTTCTGGGACGCGTTTCTTAAGGCGAATTTGTACGTGCCGATCTCGACCGGCGGTGAAAGCGGCTACAAGCCGGGCCCGCAAAAAGCCGAAGGCCTCGAAGAGTTCCCGGTTTTGCTCGGCGTCGACTCCAGCGGCAGCC
>CAZCJA010000087.1:0-6169 GCA_964499015.1 uncultured Elusimicrobia bacterium | reverse complement strand
CTGTGGCTGTTCACCTCGCCCGAAATCATGGCCGACTACACGGAACGCGATTTGGCCTATCTGGAGCTTCCCGTTACCACTGTTTTATCCAACGTCCGCGACAGCGATTATGAAGTGGTGCTGATCGGGCCGGAGCGTTTGACGCTCAGCCTTGATCCGCAGCTCATCGATTCGTTGGCCGATGGGAAAGTCCCGGAACCGGCCGAACAGGAAATGAAATTTATTTCCAAAAAATCGCAGGTGCAGGTGGGCGCGCCGGTGGACGACACCAAAGCGTTGGAAGAGCGCTTCGCCCAGCTTTTTGACGACGAGCCGACGGTTGTTGAGGCGGTTTTTATCCAAATTTCCGACGAGGGCGGCGCGCGCTTGTTGTTGGGGCTGCATCTCACCGATGAATCCAAACCCAATTTCCGCCGCGTGGCGGGCCTGATCGCCAAAGCGTCCGAAGGCGTCCTGGAAAAGGGGAAAACCATGGACATTACGCTCATCGGCGGCTCGCTCAAAGACGCCTTCGATAAATTCGGCAAACCGTTCTTTAAGAGATGAAACGGTTCCTTCTCAGCGCGCTTCTCCTTCTTTCCGCCTCCTTATCATTTGCCGATCCATTGGCCGATTTTCCGGCCCGCGTTAAACGCATCACGCTGAAAAACGGTTTTCGCGCGCTGGTGGTCGAGCGCCCGCAATCGCCCACGGTTTCCTTCGCCATGTACATTCGCACGGGAGGCATGGACGACGAGATGGGGAAATCCGGCATGGCGCACATGTTCGAGCACATGCTTTTCAAGGGCACCAAAACCATCGGCGTCACCGATTACGCCAAAGAAAAAGCGCTGCTCGACCAAATCGACGCCGCCGAAGCCAAAGGCGACTTGAAACGGCGCGAAGAACTTGAGCGCGAGCATGAGAAGTACATCGTCCCCGAAGAGTTTTGGCAAATTTACGAACGCGTCGGCGCGCAGGATTTAAACGCTTCCACCGGCTACGACTTCACCAATTACGTGATCTCGCTGCCGGCGAACCGCGTGAAGCTATGGATGGCCATGGAGGCTGACCGCATGCGCAATCCGGTACTGCGCGAATTCTATAAGGAACGCGCGGTGGTGATGGAAGAACGGCGTTTGCGCGTCGACACCTCTCCCAGCGGAAAATTATGGGAAAACTTTTTGGGCGCCGCCTTCATGGCGCATCCGTATGGCCGGCCGATCGTGGGTTGGGAAAGCGACATTTCGAGTATTAATAGGAAAGAAACCGAGGAATTTTTCAAAAAGCATTACGACATCAGCCGGTTGGTGCTGGCGGTGGTGGGCGGCGTGAAAGCCGACGAGATCGAAAAACTTTTGCGCCAATACATCGAACCCATTCCGTCGGCCGCCCCCAACGAACGGCCGGCCATTCCGGTTGAACCGAAACAGGAAGGCGAACGCCGCGTGACCGTCGAGTTCAACGCCGAGCCGTCGCTGTTGATCGGCTATCACCGCCCGAGCATGACTCACGCGGATGGCCCCGCGCTGGAAGTCGCGGCGGAGATCTTCGATGGCGGGCGGACATCGCGCTTCAACCGCAATATTATCGAGAAGTCGCGCATCGGCGTGGGGTTGTGGGCCGGTTCGACATTGCCCGGCGAACGCGACCCGTGCTTGTTCGCCTTTGGTGGCCAGCCGCGAGCGCCGCACACGGTGAACGATTTGGAAAAAGCGATCGATGCGGAGATTGAAGAGTTGAAGAAGGACGGGCCGACCGCGGAAGAGCTGGAAACCGTTAAAAGCAAAATTGAAGCCGAACTCATGCGCGGCCTCGCTTCCAACGTGGGGTTGGCCAATCAACTCGCCTATTACGAGGCGCTGACCGACGACTGGCAATTCTTGTTCCATTTGGTTAAAGCGATGCGCGGCGTGACCGCTGACGACGTCAAACGCGTCGCCAACACCTATCTCATTCCGTCGAACCGCACCGTCGCCGAATTGGTGAAAAAGAAATGAAGCGCGCGCTCTTCGTCGTTCTTTTGTTGGCCGGCTCCGCGTATGCCAAACCCCCGGACGTCGGTCCTGTGGCGCCGCTCAAATTCACGCCGGCGGAACCCACGCGCCTCGTATTGTCGAACGGCGCGGTGGCTTATTTGCTCGAAGACCACGAACTTCCGCTCATTTCCATTTCCGTCAAGATGCGCACCAGCCCCGCCGACGAAGACGAAAGCCAGGCCGGCCTGCTGGGAATGGCCGGCGACGTGTGGCGCTCGGGCGGCACGGCGCTGCACAAACCACATCAGCTTGATGAGGAGTTGGAGCGCATGGCCTCCGAGATCGAAACCAAGATGAATTATGAAGAGGCGGTCATTTCGCTCAATACGCTCACGCAGAACCGATCCCGCAGCCTCGCTCTTTTCGTTGACGTTTTACTTCGCCCGGGGTTTGACGCCGAGCAGGTGTCCATCGCCAAATCAAAAATGAACGAGGCTCTGCGCCGCAAGAACGACGACCCGGCGAATGTCGGCCGCCGCGCGTTTCGCGACGTGATTTTCGGCGAACACCACATTTATGCGCGCGAAGTAAACGAGCGGTCTGTTAAGAAAATAGGCCGTGCCGATCTGCTGCGCGCGCACAAGCGGATTATCGTGCCCGATGAGGCGATCATCATCGCGGTCGGTGATTTCAAGACGGATGAGCTCGTGAAGGAGCTGGAAGCGGCGCTCGCGCCGTGGAAAAAAACGGGCCGCAGCGTCGGACGCTACGATTATGCGTTGAGAAACCCGCCGGAAGGAGCGATCTTTTTCGTTCAAAAAGACATTAATCAATCCCGCGTGACCGCGGGCCGTCTTGGCGTGGCCCGCCACCATCCCGATCATTTCAAGCTCATGATCGCCGACTATATTCTGGGTGGCGGCGGCGCGTCGCGCTTATTCGGGCAGATCCGTTCTAGGCTGGGGTTGGCCTATGCGGTGGGAAGCTTTGTTCTCGAGCCGCGCGGGCCGGGCATCATCGGCCTGGGCGCGCAGACCAAGGCCGCCTCAACCGCGCAGATCATTACCGCCATTAACGAAGAACTAAAAAAGTTTTCGGAAGCGCCTCCGACCGACGAGGAGCTCAAGCTGGCCAAAGATTCGATCAGCAATTCCTTCATTTTTAATTTCAACTCGCCGGCCGCCATCGCAGCGCAGAAAGCGGATCTGGAGTTTCACGGGTATCCGGCGGATTATTTGGAAACGTTCCTCGCCAACGTCGCGGCGGTCAGCGGCGCCGACGTATTGAACACCGCGAAAGCATATTACACGCCGGAGAAGATGAAGATTTTGGTGGTGGGAGATAAAAACAAGTTGGGAACGCCCCTGAATCAGTTGGGAAATGTCGTGGAAATACCGTTGGAATCGATTCGCTAGTTAGCGGTTAAAACGCCCGCGCACGTAAAAGCCGCCCGCCCCGCCTAAAATCGAAATAAATCCGAGAATGATTGTTCTCTTCATGACTTTTGTGTCCATCTTCGAGGTGCCCGTTTTATTGCTGATCGGGGGGCCGAAGATGAGGGCAAAACCGAAAAGAATCATGCCGAGGGACGTGAAAAGCAGAATCTTACGGATGCCGCCCGAATTGCCGACGGAACCAATGTTGACTTGGTCTGGAATCAGAGCCATAGATAGAGTGACGATGTTTTTGGCGCAGCGCGTATAAAGCGGATTTTCGGGGTTGGACTTGGCGAGCGCGTCGTATTCGCGGTGGATCTCGTCCAGCTTGCCCATTTTCTGGCCGACCATGATATATTGGTCGTGCGCTTGCTCGTTGGCCTTGTCGAGCCGCACCGCGTTTTTAAAGGCGTCGTAGGCGTAGCGTAAAAAATACGGATCGGCGGCGGCTTTGGATTTGGTGATAAGCCCGATTTCAAAGTGGGATTTGCCGTGGCTCGCGTCGGCCAGGACGGCCCGGCGAAATTCGGTGAGCGCGCGGTCGGTTTGGCCCGAGGCTTTCAATTGAAGCCCTTTTTTATAATAGTCGTCCGCGGTCAGGTTCGGCTCCATAGTGATATTCTGAAGGAAATACAAATTGAAGTCAAGACACGAAAACACCGCGTTAAATATAGTGTTAGTTGAGCCCGAGATACCCCAAAATACGGGGAACGTCGGGCGTACCTGCGTCGGCCTTGGGGCGACTTTGCACCTCGTCGGGAGGCTGGGTTTTTCATTGGAAGAGCGTGCGCTGAAACGCGCCGGCCTGGATTATTGGCCCAAGCTCCGCCTTCAGGTGCACCCGGACTGGAACGCTTTTTTAAATAGCACTTCCTCCCCCGGCCAGGGGGAGGGGAATATGTTTTTTTTCTCCACGAAAGGCAGGAAATCCCTTTGGGAAGCGAAGATAGCGGCGCCCGCTTATCTGGTTTTCGGCAAAGAAAGCAGCGGCTTTCCGCCGCGGTTTTACACCGAGTACGAAGACAAACTTCTGCGCATACCCGTTTTGGATACGATCCGTTCTCTCAATCTTGCCACCGCGGTGGGCGTGGCCGCGTTCGAGGCCGCCCGCCAATTGGAGCTCACCCTGTGCTAGAAAAAATACTGGCCCAATATCCGTCGACATTCCGCTCATTGAAACTGCCGAAATACGTTGAACACGAGGCCATGCGCCGCATTCTGGATGCGATCGGTTGCTTCTACGGCGCGTTCAACGAGCCGCAAGTCGCGCGCCTGCGCAACACGCTTTTGCAGAACCAAAGTGGCCCGTTGTCCGTGTGGGGGACAAACAAAACAGCATCGCTCGAAGTTGCGGCGTGGGTGAACGGCACCGGCGTGCGCGCGCTTGATTTCAACGACACCTATTTATCGAAAGAGCCCTGCCATCCATCGGACGTGTTGGCGGCGCTCTGGGCCGCCGCGCAGGTTTCCAAGTCCAACAGCCAAGGCCGCGACGTGGTTCGCGCGATGGTGTTGAGCTACGAAGTCTATTGCCGGTTGTGCGACGCGGCATCGATTCGCGCGCGCGGCTGGGACCATGTAACCTATTTGCCGACGGCGAGCGCCGTCGGCTGTTCTTATATTTTGCGGCTCACGCCCGAACAAACGCGGCACGCGATTGCGCTGGCTGTCGTCGGAAACGTGGCCATGCGGCAAACGCGGGTGGGATCGATCTCCGATTGGAAAGCGGCCTGCGCGGCCTACGCGGCCCGCGCCGGGTTGTGGGCGGCGCTTCTGGCCAAAGGCGGGTTCACCGGTCCGTCCGACATTTTTTCCGGACGCCACGGTTTCGAAGCGCAGGTGTCGGGGCCGCTGCGCTACAACACGCGGCCGCTTGGTAAATCATGGATGATCATGAAGACGCACACAAAATTTTTCCCGGCGGAACACCACGCGCAAAGCGCGATCGAAGCGGCGCTGTCATTGCGGCTGCATATCGGCAAGCGCCCGATTAAAAAAATCGTGATCGAAAGCTTTAAAGCGGCGGTGGAAATTATCGGTTCTGAAAAAGAAAAATGGATGCCGACCACCCGCGAAACCGCCGATCACAGCATGCCGTATCTGGTCATCGCCGCGCTTCTCGACGGAGACGTGACGCTCAACCAATTTAAAAAGAAACGTTATTTGGATCGCGATGTGCGCGCGCTCTTGAAGAATACGGCCGTGATTGAAGCGCCCAGATATACCCGGATTTATCCGAAATTCCTGCCGAATGCGGTGCGCGTGCACTTAAAAGACGGTTCCGTGCACCGCCGCGAGGTTCTTCTGCCCAAAGGCTACGCGGGCCGCGCGATGACGGACGCGGAAATTGAGGCCAAGTTCCGCCGGAATACCGCGGCCTTGGGCAAAAAACCGTCGGAAAAACTTTTGAAAAGCCTGTGGAAGATCGATCGTGAAAAATTGCCCCGCGTGTAAAAGGCAAGTCGACGCCGCGGCCATTGATTGCCATTGGTGCGGCATTGTTTTCGCCAAGTGGGGACAGCCGCGCAGCGCGCCCGCGCCGATGAAACCCGCCGCACCCATATCCGATCCGACAAAAACACCGATCGGCATGTGGTTGGCGATTTTGGCGGTGCCTGCTTTGTTGATTGGCGGGGCGGTTTATTACGTAAAAAAGCGCCGTGGTCCCGACATGTTTGAAGCACGCGCCAAAGCCAACACCCAAACCATCGAGCAAATGCAGAATTTGATCGGCCTGACATCGATCGGCATGTTTAATCCGAAAGATTTTTTGGA
>CAZCJA010000086.1:0-8593 GCA_964499015.1 uncultured Elusimicrobia bacterium | reverse complement strand
GTCTGCGTCGCATTCAACGAGGAAGCCGATCCCGCCCTCGAAAATTATGTGGACGTTATCCACTGGATCTACGTCGGCCAAATGGACAAGTGGATCAAAACGTTTAAAGCAGAAGGCGTCGAAGACGTGGTGATGGTCGGTCTCGTGCGCCACAGCAACATGTACGCGGACTTGAAAAAATTTCACTTGGATATGCGCACGGTAAAGATGTTTTGGCGCTTAAAAGACCGCAAAGCCGATACGATCTTAAGCGCGATCGGCGAAGAACTGGGCAAAGACGGGCTAACGCTCATTCCCTCGATCAAACATTTGCAGCATTGCTTGGCGCCCAAGGGCGTCCTTACCAAACGCAAACCCACCGCCGACGAAGCGGCCGACATTGTGTTCGGCTACAAACTGGCGAAAACCATCGCCGGCCAAGACATCGGCCAAACGATTTGCGTCAAAGAGAAAGCGGTTATCGCCGTCGAAGCGATGGAAGGTACCGACCTGTGCATCAAACGCGCGGGCACAATGGCGCAGGGCAATTTCACCGTTGTAAAAGTCGCTAAACCGAAACAAGATCTGCGCTTCGACGTGCCGGTCGTGGGCCTTAACACCATCGAAACTTTTGCCGAAGCGGGCGGCGGCATTCTCGCAATCGAAGCGGATAAGACATTGATTCTGGACCAGCAGAAACTCGTCGAATGGGCCAACGGGGAAAAAATCGGTATCGTCGGCGTTGACGCGGAAGGACACTACAAATGAACGTCGGCGTGATCGGCACAGGCCACTTAGGTCAACATCACGTTAAGCACCTCGTGAAAATTCCGGGCGTGCAAAAAGTTTTCGTTTACGACACCAACCGGAAACAGGGCGAAGCAATCGCCAAACAATTCGGCGCTGAATTCAAAGAATCGCTGGAAGCGATCAAGGAGAACTGCCAGGCGGTGACCATCGCCGTGCCCACGCCCGCGCATTTCGTCGTCGCCAAATTTTTCCTTTCCAACGGAATTCATTGCCTCGTTGAAAAACCGCTGACCACAACCGTCGAAGAAGCCGAAGAATTGATGGAAATCGCGCAAAAAAATCAATTGGTCCTCCAAGTCGGACACATCGAGCGGTTTAATCCCGCGGTGGTGGAAATGGCCAAGCACGTAAACAAGCCCGCGTTTATCGAAGTCAGCCGCCTGGGCCCGTATGATCCGCGCGTCTCGCACGTGGGCGTTGTCCTCGATCTCATGATTCACGACTTGGACATCATTTTGTCCATGGTGAAAGAACCCGTGGTACGCCTGGACGCCGTGGGCGGCCGCGTGATCAGCGACAAAGAAGACATTGTGAAGGCCACGCTTTATTTTAAGAACGGATGCCGCGCCGATTTATCAGCAAGCCGCGTGACGCTCAAAAAATACCGGAAGATCCGCGTGTTCCAAGGCGACGCCTACTTGTCGCTTGATTACGCGGACAAGAGCCTGAAGATCTACAAGAAGAAAGGCCCAGTCATGAAATCGCTTCTGGATATTCAAATCATGCGGCCGCGGCTCGAGAAATATGATGCGCTGCAGCGCGAACTCACGCATTTCGTCCAATGTGTTGAAACCGGCAAGGAACCGATTGTCAGCGGTGAGCACGGCCGCGACGCGCTCGAACTCGCGCTGGAAATTGTGAAGAACATGTCTTTGCATCACGTGCCGCACATGGCCGCGGTGCACATGGGCAAAGAGGAAAAACCTTCGTGAAGTGCGTGTTCATCGTCGCAGGCGATCCGTCGGGCGACATCATCGGCGCGCAGTTGATCGAGTCGATGAAAAAACTCCGTTCGGATTTATACGTGGTCGGCGTCGGGGGAGAAAACATTAAACGCGTCAGCGACAAATTCCTGGAAAACATTATTCAGCACAGTGTGCTGGGGCTCACTGTGGTACTCAATAAAATATCCTATTTCAAACATGTTCTCGACGACATCATCAAGCCCGAATTTGAAAAGAACCCTCCCGACGTCGTCATTCCGGTGGACTTCTACGGTTTCAACGGCCGCGTCGCCGAACTGGCCAAAAAAAGCGGCCGGCCCGTCTATTACTACGTCAGTCCGCAATTTTGGGCGAGCCGTCCGTGGCGCGCCGAAAAACTGCGCCCGGTGGTCGACATGTTCCTCTGCTTGTTTCCGTTTGAAATGGAGTTCTACAAGAAACGCAATTTGCCCGCGCATTTCGTCGGTCACCCGATCCTGGACAAAATCCCTTTGATCGACGAAAACAATTTGCGCCCCGCGCACGTGGAAGCGATGATCGGCCTTCTGCCCGGCAGCCGCGAAAGCGAAATCAAACGCCATCTGCACGTGATGGCTGATGCCTGCGAAATCATCCGGGAAAAGCATCCGGGCAGCCGGTTTATTTTGTTCACGGTACCGAACGTCGACCGCGATCTTTATAAATCAATTTTGACACCGCGCAAAAGCTCTTTACTTGTGGAAATGGTGCAGGACGAATCTTTCGTCTGGCGTTCGCAAATCGACATGGCCATTACCGCCTCCGGCATGGAGACGCTGGAAAACGCGCTGCTCGGCATTCCCATGGCTATCATGTATAAAACAGATTGGCTTACCTATGCCGTGGCCCGCGCCGTGATCAACATTCCGTATTTGGGCATGCCGAACCTGCTTGGCGGAAAGGAAGTCGTCCCTGAATTTATCCAATGGCGCGCCACGGGTGAAAACCTCGCGCGGCCGCTCCTCACGTGGCTCAAAGATCCGGCCAAACGCAAAGAAGTGACCCGGGAGCTGCTGCGTTTGCGCAAAGCCATGGGCGGCCAGGGTGCTTCCGAACGCGCCGCACGACTCATTTTGGAGAACGTCGCGTGAAGATAATCGGGCGGCTCTTAAGCTACGCGAAAAAATACTGGCTCCGCGCCACCATCGCTATCATCTGCATGACGGCGGTGGCCGCTATTTCGACCGCACTTATCTGGCTCCTCAAGTTCCTTCTCGACAGCGCGCTGGTTCAGAAAGACGCGGAAGCCCTGAAGATGGGAGTGGTGCTGATTCTGTCCGGCTACGCTTTAAAATCGATTCTCTGGTACGCGCACACCTATTTAGCGGCCTACATCAGCCAATCGGTCGCCCGGCAGCTGCGCGACGACACATATGCGCATCTTTATTCGCTGTCGATGGGTTTCTTCAATCACAAAACCTCCGCCGGTATCATGGCGCGGCTCACCAACGACGTCACCATGCTCCAACACGCACTCGTTTCCGCACCAACAACGCTGATCCGCGACGGCCTGCAAATTTTGGGACTCGTCGGCTTTCTCTTTTACTCCAACTTCAAGTTCGCGCTTCTTTGTTTTTCCATTCTGCCGATCGCCGGTTTTTTCCTCGTCCAGATGGGCAAGAAGAGCCGGCGGGCCGGGCGTGAAAGCCAAGCCAAAATGGCCGACATTTACAACATCATTCAGGAAGCCATCACGGCCATGCCGATCGTAAAAACATTTCAGAACGAGAAAAAAGAAATCGACGACCTGGCCAAAGAGAACCGCCACTTCTTCGACGTGATGATGCGATTGGCGCGCATTGACGCCCGATCGAGCCCCATCATGGAATTCCTGGGCGCGATCGTACTGGCCGCGATGCTGCTGATCGGCGGCTCTGATGTGGTGAACGGCACCTGGTCGCTCGGCGGTTTTGTGGCTTTCGTGGGCGCGGCAATGACTCTTTATAACCCGATCAAGAAATTCTCCTCGGTCAACGTGCAGCTACAGACGGGACTCGCGGCTGCGGAGCGCGTTTTTGAACTATTGGACCAGAAAGGGACCGTATTGGAAAAGCCGAACGCGATAAAAGCACCGACCTTGACCACGGGAATTGAATACAAGAATGTCGGTTTCTCGTATGGTTCCGATGTCTCAGTTCTCGACCATGTGAATTTCTCGCTAAAAAAAGGGGAAGTCGTCGCCTTGGTGGGCGCGTCCGGTTCGGGAAAAAGCACGATTGCCCAGCTTTTGTTGCGGTTCTATGACCCGACCTCGGGTGAAATTCTTTTTGATGGCCGTGATTTGCGCGATATTTCCGTCACAAGCCTGCGCGATCAACTAGCGGTCGTGACTCAGGAAACCCATTTGTTCAATGACAGCGTGGCCGCGAACATCGCCTACGGCCGCAACGACGCAACGCAAAAAGAAATCGAAGACGCGGCCCGCGCGGCCTACGCCCACGATTTCATCGTTAAGTTGCCGAACGGCTATAACACCATGATCGGCGAACGCGGCACGCGCTTGTCCGGCGGCGAGCGCCAGCGCTTGGCCATTGCCCGCTCTTTGCTTAAAAACCCCGCGATCCTGGTTCTGGACGAAGCCACCAGCGCTTTGGACGCCGAGTCGGAGCAAGCCGTGCAGTTGGCGTTCGACCGTCTCCTGGAAGGCCGCACGGTGCTCATGATCGCGCACCGACTGTCCACCGTCAGAAAAGCCCATCGCATAATCGTCCTCGAAAATGGGAAAATAAAAGAAACCGGCAGCCACGACGAATTACTGACGAAGAAAGGCACGTACCACAAACTTTATCAGCTGCAGGCCAGCGTATGACGAATGTGACGGTACAGATCAACGGCACCGCGGAAAGCATCGCGGACGGAACGAACATCAAAGCGCTTTTGCAAAGCCGCAACATCAACCCAAACGTGGTGGCCTGCGAATTAAACATGAAAGTGATCCGGCGGGCTGAGCTCGAAAACGTGACGCTTAAAGAAGGCGACGTGCTGGAAGTGATCCGCATGATCGGAGGTGGATAAAATGACGCAAACCCTTTTGGAACAGGATGTTCTTAAAATCGGACGGTACACGCTGAACTCGCGGCTGATTCTCGGCAGCGGGAAATACAAATCATTTGAACAAATGGCCGAATGCCTTCAAGCCGCCCAAACGGGCATGGTCACGGTGGCGATCCGCCGCATTAATCTTCAAGATGAAAGCGAAGCCTCATTCCGCAACGCGATTCCCAAAGGGATGCTGATCCTGCCGAACACGGCCGGCTGCTACAATCTCCAGGACACACTGCGCACCGCCCGCTTGGCCCGCGAGCTCCTGAACACCGATCTGATCAAGCTCGAAGTTCTCGGCGATCCCGAGACGCTTCTGCCCGACACCGAAGTGCTCCTGGAAGCGACGCACATCTTGGTGAAAGAAGACTTCACCGTTCTACCGTACACCAACGACGACGTTATCGTCGCGCGCAAGCTGGTTGACGCCGGCGCCGCCGCCGTCATGCCGCTTGCAGCACCCATCGGTTCCGGCCAGGGGATTTTGAATCCGCTAAACATTCGCTGGATCCGCGAGAAAGTGACCTCGGTTCCGGTGATCGTGGACGCAGGCGTTGGCACCGCCTCCGACGCGGCCTTCGCCATGGAAATGGGCGTCGATGGAATTTTGATGAACACGGCGATCGCCGAAGCCAAAGATCCCGTGCAGATGTCGCACGCGATGCGTCTGGCCACCCAGGCCGGCCGCGCCGCCTATCTCGCGGGCCGCATGCCCAAACGCACGCACGCGGCACCCTCCAGCCCGACCGCCAACGTTATCAGTGACAAGAAATAGGCTCCTTGCGCCGGCGGCGCTTCTTCTCCTCGCGACGGCAGCCCAAGCGAAGCCGAAGGTGCCTATTTCCGCCACCGCGTTCGACGGCGGCGTGATCAGCGCGGAAACGCTCGGCCGTGGCGACACGGTGGCCTCCAATCGCGGCACGCCCGCGTCCGGCTCCGAAAATCCAGCGGCGCTCAACTCGCCCTTTGCCAGCTCCCTTTACACCACCTCGCACGTGGGCGCAACCAGTGAAGTGCCCAAATTAACTCGCCGCGCCGCCGACCCTTTGGGGGAAAAAGTATTTCAATACGGCGCGATCGGCGCCGAAAAAGGCGTAATGTTCTTTGAGCCCATTTCTCGCTTGACCGATTCCACCACCGCCGAGATGTTTGTCGATGCGATCGGCTTTGCCGGTGCGGACACTTGGCGCAAGAACGGCAGCTTCGGCATAGCCATTGCCTATCTGCGCTCAAGCCTTTACCGCCCGCTCACCGCGTCCAATTTACCGGGAGAAGGCTCGGACAGCGGCAATGGCGTACGATTGAACATCGGCATGCGCTACCCCGTCGGCCCTACGATGTGGGGGCTCGTCTTCCAGAACGCCCCGGGCTTCCTATGGTGGAAGCATCATGAACGGACGCAGTTGCCGCTTAAAATCCGCGTCGGCAATACGTGGAAAATCCGCTCCGGCATGCTGGCCAGCAGCGAGTACGAACAACGCTATTACAACGAAGGGTCGGACAAAGAAGATTTCCTGCATTTTGGACTGGAAAACCAGCTTTCGGACGCGCTGTTTCTGCGCGCCGGAATGTTCGCCAATGACATTCAAGAATCCGAAGACCGGCATTGGACACTGGGGTTTACCATCATAACCGGCGGCGGAGCGGAAGTGTCGTACGCCCTCGAACGATTCGAACTTCTCAATGAAAAGGTAAGCAAATCATTTATTTCCGTGACGTTCCCATTCGAAGTCACGGGCGACGAGAGCAATGACTAGCCCGGCTCCAACCGCGAGCTCACCCTCCAGCAACCTCACCACACCCGTACAATACGTCAAAGGCGTCGGCCCCGCGCGCGCCGAACTCTTAAACAAACTGGGCATCGCCACCATCGCCGACCTTATAGCCGCTTTCCCACGCGAGCACCAGGACCGCCGCATTGTGCCAATGAAATCTCTCCTGCTCGGCCAAAAAGCCACCATTAAAGGAACAGTCCAATTCGGCGAGGTCCGCCAGGTGGGGCGCCAACTGGCTCAGGCGCGGGCCGTACTCAAAGACGCCAGCGGCGCCATCGCCGCGGTGTGGTTTAAACGCCTTTCCTATCGATACGACGTTTTCGCCGGCGTGCGCAAACTGCTCGAAGAAGGCCAAACAATCGTGTGTTTCGGTACTCCGACCGCCGCCAAAGACGGCATCGAGTTCCGCGTGGAAGACGCCGAGCGGTTCGACCCGGAAAAGCACAGCGGCGCCGAAGACCAGCGCATTGTTCCTATTTATCCGCTGACCGAAGGCATCGGTGAAAAATGGATGCGCGAGACCATCACCACGCAAGTCAAACAACACGCGCACACGCTGCCGGACCCCATTCCCAACGCGGTGGTGGAGCGGGAAAAACTTCTTCCGCTGCCGCAAGCGGTGCGGCTTTATCACGCGCCCTCCAATTGGGTGGAGCGCGACCAGGCCCGCGAACGCCTCGCCTTCGATGAATTTTTCCTGCTCGAACTTGCCCTGCAAATGAACCGCCAGCTTCGCCAGCACGACGTCAAAGGGTTTACCTTCATGCCGCGCAAAAATCTACTGACGCCGTTTAAAAACGCGCTCGGCTACGACTTCACCAAAGCGCAAACGCGTGTGATCAATGAAATTTTCCGCGATATGGCGCGCGAAACGCCGATGAACCGTCTCTTACAGGGGGACGTGGGCTCGGGAAAAACCGTGGTCGCGCTCTCCGCCGCACTTCTCGCCATTGAAAACGACAAGCAAGCGGCGTTTCTTGCCCCGACGGAAATCTTGGCGGAGCAGCACGCGATCGGCGTGGCTCGCTTGTTCGCCAAGCTGCCGGTGAAATGGGCGCTGCTCACGGGCTCGACGCCCAAGCCGGAGCGCAAAAAAATCCTCGCCGGCCTCGCCTCGGGCGATATTCAATTTTTAATCGGCACGCACGCGATCCTGCAGGACGACGTGGCCTTCAAACGCCTGGGCTTCGCCGTGATCGACGAGCAGCACCGCTTCGGCGTGCGCCAGCGCGCGCGCTTGCTCAGCAAAACACAAACCAATAATTTCGAGAAGACTCATCCGGACGTCCTGATCATGACCGCGACGCCGATTCCGCGCAGCTTGGCGCTGACGCTTTACGGCGACCTGGACGTTTCTGTCATCGACGAATTGCCGCCAGGCCGCCAACCCATCAGCACCTCACTTACGATTGAACAAACGGCTTTCCAGCGCGCCGCGCAGGCCATGGCGCAAGGCCATCAGGTGTACGTCGTGTTCCCGCTGATTGACGAATCCGAAGGAAAAGCCGCACGTGCCGCCAAGAAAGAATTTGAGGTTCTCCAAACCCGTTTTCCCGGAAAAAAAGTTTCCCTTCTCCATGGCCAAATGAAAAACGATGAAAAGAAAAAGGCCATGGAAGCGTTCCGTTCCGGCGAGGCCGAGATGCTGGTGGCCACGCCCGTGATCGAAGTCGGCATCGACGTGCCCAACGCGACGCTGATGATCATTATGAATCCAGAATATTTTGGCTTGGCTCAGCTGCACCAGCTCCGCGGGCGCGTCGGACGCGGCGCCGCTTCGTCCGAGTGCCTGCTCGTGGTGGGAGAAACTCAGGAAAATCTGCATGAGCGGCTGACCGCGTTTTGCGCGATCGCCGACGGTTTCAAACTCGCGGAGGAAGATTTAAAACTGCGCGGACCCGGCGAATTTTTGGGCGAAGCGCAGCACGGCGTGCCGTTTTTTCGCGTCGCTAATCTGGCGTTGGACGGCCTTCTTTTGGGCCGCGCCCGCGAAGCGGCGCGCGTGCTGGTTCAGGGCGAGATTGC
>CAZCJA010000085.1:0-8770 GCA_964499015.1 uncultured Elusimicrobia bacterium | reverse complement strand
GGTATTGCAGAAAATCCGCGCGGCGAATAAAAAAGAGCCCTCCGACCTCTCTCAGCTTTTGCAGGAATCCGCCGAGAAAGAAGCCGCTCAAACCGATGACGCCACCCACCGCGACTACGACGCCGACGTGAAGAAACTCTTCGACAGCCTGTATTAAGTAAACTTCCCCATCATGAGACGCACCCAACCGGCGACCTTGTGCTATGTCACGCACAACGGAAAAACATTGATGCTGCACCGCGTGACCAAGAAAGGCGACGTCCATAAAGGAAAGTGGAACGGACTGGGCGGAAAATTCATTCCCGGCGAGTCGCCGGAAGAATGCGTGGTCCGCGAAGTCCGCGAAGAATGCGGTCTTAAAATCAAAAACCCCCGTTTGCGCGGCGTTCTCACCTTCCCCGGTTTTACTCCTGACACCGATTGGCTTGTTTATGTTTACACCGCGAACCGGTTTGCCGGAAAACCAACCACCACCGACGAAGGCCGCCTGGCGTGGATCCCCAGCAACAAGATCCTGTCCCTGCCATTATGGGACGGCGACAAACACTTTCTCAAATGGTTGAAAGGGAAATCGTTTTTCTGCGGGCGTTTCGATTACGTGAACAAAAAACTGACGGGAACAAGCAGTCTTTTTATGGGTCCAAGATGATAGACGGCGAGTTCGAGCGCGTTGTTCGCGAAAACACCGCCCGGCTCTACGGTTTGTGCTTCCGCCTGACCGGCGAGGCAACCGAGGCCGAAGACCTCTGCCAGGAAACTTTCTCCAAAGCGTTCCGCGCGTGGGGCCGGTTCGAACACCGGTCGCAGGTCTCGACCTGGCTGTACCGGATCGCGGTGAACGCCTGGAAGAACCGCCTGCGCGGACGCAAGCTTAAATTCTTCAGCCTTTTCACCAACGACGACGATGACGCACCGCGCGATTTCCCCAGCCGCGAACCGCTGCCCGGCGATGAACTGGAGAAAAATGAGAAAGGAAAAATCTTGCACGACGCGCTCGGCCACCTGGACAATGACGAACGGGTCATTCTCACACTGCGGGACTTGGACGAAAAAAGTTATGAAGAGATCGCGCAGGTTTTGAATATGCCGATCGGCACGGTTAAATCACGCCTGTACCGCGCGCGCGAAACCTTGCGCAAAAAACTGAGCCCGCTGTTAAAATCGATGGGAGAAATTTCATGAGCGACGAACAAATCGATCCGGAACTCAAATCCACTCTCACGTGGGCCAAGAAAACCTCGGAGGCAAATCCGCCGCCGGGCCTGGAGACGCGCATCCTCGCGCGGCTCGAGGCCGAGCAGCGTCAAAAATCGCGCCGGCCGTGGATGTGGGGCCTCTCCGGCGGGTTTGTGACCGCCGTCGTCGCCACGTTTGTTTTCTTCGGCCTTCACGAAACGCCGCGCGAACGAGCGGAAGGCGTTGCCAAGATCGACATGGCTGAATTAAAACAAGCGCCGGCGACCAAGTCGCAGCTTGGAATGGCTTTTAAGGCCGAACGTGCCGAGGAAAAACCGGTCATCATGCAGGACCGGCGCTTGCAGGCCAAAGACAGCACGGCGCTGCGCGGCATGGCGTCCGGCGACATCAGCGTCGCCGCTACTCACCGCGTGATCCGCACACAGGAGGAATGGGCCCCGTTCGATGCCGACGGCAACAAGCACGTGGATTTTTCACAGCGGATGGTGTTGGTTCTTTTTGACGGAAAAATTGTTTCCCATAAAATAGAAGACGGAAAACTTGTGGTGCGCTATAAACGGCAATGGAACACCTCGCCGTCAAAACCCACCCAAATGCTGACCGTTCCCCTGTTTGACGGTCCCGTTGAATTCCGGCTCGTGAACTAACGCGCATGGCAGAACCGACAGACAAACCCGTTCTTCCTCCCGACCCGCGCTGGGGCAAAAACCCGCCCCCCGAAGCGGAGGAGGAAAAGAAATTTCTCCAGGGCCCGCAGCCGCGCGCCTACGAATTCGCGCGCCTGTTCCGCATCAGTTGGGAATGCTGGAAAGGGTTCCGCACCTTCCACTTTGTCGGGCCGTGCATTACCGTCTACGGATCGGCGCGATTCGGCGAAACGCACCGTTACTATGCAATGACGCGGGAGCTGGGCCGAGAAATCGCCGAGGCGGGATTTACCGTGATGACGGGCGGCGGGCCGGGGCTCATGGAAGCGGCCAATCGCGGCGCCAAGGACGCGGGCGGAAATTCCGTGGGTTGCAACATTCAGCTCCCGCACGAGCAAGAGCCGAACAAGTACTTAGACCGGTGGATGGAGTTCCATTACTTCTTCGTGAGAAAGTTAATTCTGGCCAAATACTCCTATGGCTTTGTGGCGGTGCCGGGCGGCTTCGGGACGATCGATGAATTTTTCGAGGTGTCGACGCTGGTTCAGACGGGAAAAATTAAAAACTTTCCGCTGGTGTTAATGGGCAAAGACTATTGGGCGCCGCTTATCGACTTCATGAAAAACACCCTCGCAAAAGAAAAAACGATCGACGAGGAAGATTGGCTGCGGATCAAGGTCACGGACGAGCCGTCCGAAGCCGTCGCGCACATCCGCGACACGGCGCTCCGGGAATTCGGGTTGTCCTACGCGGCGAAAATGAAGAAGAGGTGGTTTTTATTCGAGCGTTAGTCGAGGTCGCCCGGTTTCGGCAGCACGTCTTTAAACGCCTGGCCGTAAATTTCCCAGATCGATAGGAATAGCAACGCGAACATCGGGCCCAGAATAAATCCTTCCAGGCCGAACATGGTCAATCCGCCGAGTGTGCTGATGAAAATGAGAAGTTCGTGCATCTCCGTGTCTTTTCCCACCAGCATCGGTCGCAAAATATTATCGGCGCTGCCCACCACCAACGCGCACCAGATAAAAACCAAAATCGCCGCGACGGCATTTCCGCTGACGAACAAATAAATGCAACCGGGAATCCAGACGAGCGCCGAGCCCACGTTCGGCACGACCGACATCACCGCCATCACCGTGCCCCAGAAGAGCGGGCTGGGAATTCCCGCCGCCCAGAACGCCAGCCCCGCGAGCGCGCCCTGGATTGCGCCGATCACGACGATGCCCTTCAGTGTTGCGCGGGCGGTGTCGCGCAGGCCGTTCAGAAGTTTTTTCTCGTCGCGGCTGTGCAGCGGCAGGTAGTAGAGAAATTTAGCGAGCATTTCGGGTCCGTTGATAAAGAAGAAGAACATCGCGTAAAGCATGATCGCGAAGTTGACGAAGAACATTAGCGTGCCGGCGGTAAAAATCCCCGCGGCCTTCACGATGGAATTGCCGAGGCCGCTCACCGCCGCGCCGAGCTTGTTTAAAATCTGGTCGCTGTACGGCGTGATATAGCGAAAACCCGGAAGCCGGTGCAGTGTTTCGTCCAACTGCGCACGGTTGCCGACTTTATCCTGGATCCAGGGCGTTACATCCTGCGTCACCCTGACCGCTTCGTTGGCGACCAGGCCGATGAAACCGAACAAGGGCAGCATAACGACCAGTATGAAAACAAGCAGCGTGGAGGCCGATGCGGCGCCTTTACGGCCGCGGTACCAGCCCACAAAACGCAGATACATCGGCCGGAAAAGACTGGCGAACATCGCGCCAAGCAAGAGCGTGATAAGGAAGCCTTTCACCATCCACAAAAAAGCAACGGTGATGAGCATAACCAAAATCAATAAAAAGCCGCGTTGAAAGGTTTCGGATTTCATATGAATTGCCCCCGTATTACGAGAGTTCATAGTATCAGTTCGCAAGAAATTTGAATAACGAGGTCAAAACAATGAAAAGCCCCCGCATCGCGATTTTGGTGGAGAAGTTTTACGAAGACCAGGAGTTGTGGTACCCCTACTACCGGCTCAAGGAAGAGGGCGTGCGCGTCGACTTGATCGGCCCGGAAAAAGGAAAGACCTACGAATCCAAGCACGGTTACCCCGCGGTGGCGGAACTGGCGATCGGCAAAGCCCGTGCCGCCGATTACCACGGCATCATTATTCCCGGCGGCTACTCGCCCGATCACATGCGCCGGCATCCGGCCATGGTGAAATTGGTGCGCGATATTTACCGGCGCGGCTATTTTGCGGCGGCCATCTGCCACGGCGGCTGGATGCTCGCGTCCGCCGATATTATTCGCGGAGTGAAGGTGGCGGGATTTTTCAGCATCAAGGACGACCTGGTAAACGCGGGAGGAAAATTTGTCGACGCCGAGGTGATGGTGGATAAAAACATCATTACGTCGCGCACGCCGAAAGACCTGCCGGCGTTTATGCGCGCGATTCTGCGCGCGATAAAAGCTTAAACGCCGATTTCAAAACCGCGCATCGACAGGTTCCCGTAGTGGAACCCTTCGTAGAAAAAGTGCACCGGCTCCACGTCGGCCGCGCCCAATGCAAATAGAAGCGGATCAAAATGTTCAGGCCCGTTTACCGCGAAATCCGCATGCGGACCCAGCTTACGGTAATTGATTAACGACTCCTTATCGCCGCGCTGCAGACATGTCTTTACCCATTCGTCGAATTCCTGGGCCCACGAATCCACCAGCGCGTCCTTCGCGCCCAAATGCGCCTTGCGCAAATTGTGAACCACGCCGCCGGTCCCAATCAGAATCACGTTTTCCGACCGCAGCGGGCTTAAGATGCGGCCGATGTCGAACACCTCTTGCGGCGTGCGCGGCACAGGGAGGGACACCTGCACCACCGGGACATTGTGTTCCGGGAACATCCGGCAGAGCGGCGTCCATACCCCATGGTCCAGCCCGCGCTTATCGTTGAGCTCGGTTGTTATTTTCGCCGCGTCGAACAGATCGGCGATGCGCCGGGCCACGCGCGGTTCGCCCGGACATGGATACCCTTTTTCATAAAGTTCGCTCGGAAAACCGCCGAAATCGTACAGGAGCGGCGGATGCGGGTTGGCGTTTATTTGCAGCGGAAGGCTGGCTTCCCAGTGGGCGGACATCACCACCGCGGCCAATGGGTGCGGCTGAAGAAGTTTGCGGCCAAGCGCGCCGAGAGCGTGCGTGAACTCGTCGTCCTCAACGGCAATGAGCGGCGAACCGTGCGATATAAAAAGTGCGGGGCGTTTGATCATTCGTTTATTTTACGACCGAGTTACTCCAGACACCAGAGACGTTTTAACTCCCGGGTTATGGCGTCCGCGCCGGGCGCTCCCATTTTGAGCGTGCCTTGGCGCGGCGCGCGTTTATTTTTAACCGCTAAGAATTCCGCGCATCCCATAACCTGCGCGCCCATGCCCTTGACCGCCTCCTGGATGGCGCGGTCGTTGGTCACCACCACCGCCTCCCGCGGATTGCTCAGATCGGCCACGCGGCGTTTGATCGCGGTGTCGGCGTCGACATCCTCCGAGAAGACAAGCCGGAGCTTGCTGAAACGCATTTTTTTCAGGTCGGCCGAGTAGCCGTCCAACACCACGGTCAGGGAATTCCGCGGGCTGCCGGCCGTTTTTTCTTCTTCCAGAAATTTCAGAAACGCCTCGCGCTGATGGAGGCGGGAGAGTTTTTCCCACCGCGGCGTCGCGTGCAAAAGATTGTAGCCATCAACGATGAAATGCCGGCTCATAGCGAGCAGTTTAGGATTTTGAGGCGGGTGCTTGATTCAAAACCTCGCGCACTTTGCGCGCAAGCGCTTCGGCCTGAACGGGCTTGGCGATGTACGGCATACCAGACTCCACTATGCTTTTATACATGTCCGGATCGGCATATCCAGACATAAACAGAATCTTCGTATCGGCATTTTGCCCGAGAATCCGCGTGGCCAGTTCCAGGCCGCTCATGTGCGGCATCACCATATCGGTAATGATTAAGCGGATCGCCGGGCCGTTTTTCTCATAGATAAGCAGCGCCTCGCCCGCGCCCTGCGCGGCCAGCACGTTGTAGCCGTAGTTTGACAACGAGCGGATCGCCACATCGCGCACGGATTTTTCGTCTTCGACAAGCAGAATGGTTTCGCTGCCGCGCAGCAACCCATTTTCGGCGGCCGCTCCGTCAACCGGCTTCGTCTCCTTCTCGACGACGGCCGGCAAATAAATATGAAACGCGGTGCCCTTGCCGACTTTCGAATCCACGTCGATGTGGCCACCGCTCTGCTTGATGATCCCATAAACCGTGGAAAGCCCCAGGCCCGTGCCTTTGCCTTTTTCCTTGGTGGTGAAGAACGGCTCAAAAATATGTTCGACGGTGCTTTTGTCCATCCCGATGCCCGTGTCCTTAACGGTCAGCCGGACCTGCGGTCCTCCGTTACCGCCGTCCACGTCCGTCTCGATGGCCAGCGTACCGCCCTTCGGCATCGCATCGCGGGCGTTTACGACCAAATTGATAATGACCTGTTCAATCTGCCCCGGGTCCACTTTCACGTTGGGCAAATCGCCCTGCAGTTTCGTCATCAACTCGATGTGTTCGCCAATTAGGCGGCGCAGCATTTTTTCCGTGTCGGTCACGACGTCGTTGATGTTCATGGCCTTCACTTCAAAAACCTGCCGGCGGCTGAACGCCAACAACTGGCGGGTCAAATTGGCCGACTGGTTGGCCGCTTTCTTGATCTCCTCGGCGTCCTGCCGGATTTGTTCGTTATCGCCCGCGTAGGAACTGATGAACTCCGCGGTGCCGAGGATGACCGAAAGATGGTTGTTAAAGTCGTGGGCGATGCCGCCGGCCAACAGGCCGACCGCTTCCATTTTTTGGGCCTGCGTAAGCTGCTCTTCCAATTTTTTCCTCTCGGAGATGCTGCGAAAAACGACCAAGATACCCCGCCCCTTTCCGCCCTGATCGATCAATCGCGAGTTGGCCTCATACACAACATGCCTGCCGTCTTTGGTGACCATCTCCATTTCATACGGCGGGCGTTCCCTTCCGGCGAGAACCAGCATGAATTCCTTAAAAGCGAGCGCCAAGGACGGGCCGCTGAGAATTCCGATACTGGAAAAATGTTTGCCTGTCAGCTCATCTTTCCGGTAACCGGTGACGCGCTCCGCCTCGCGATTGATCAGTTCAATGAAGCCCAGAGACGAAAGCGTCACCATTGGGTCGGGCGCTTCGTGAATCAAGTTCATAAAACGCCGCTCGCTTTCTTCCAGCGCCGCGCCGTGTTTGATGACCTGGTTCTGCAGGCGAACTTCTTTGCGTTTGTTTTCGGAGATATCGCGCGCGATGACCGACACGCTCACCGTGCGGCCGGAATGGTCATTGACCGGCGAAATCGTCAACGACACCGGAAACTCCCGGCCGTCTTTGCGGACGTTGATGGTCTCATAACCGCGCACCTGTTCACCGCGCGACAAGCGCTCGCGGATCCGATCCACCTCCACACGGCGTTCCGGCGGGACAAGTATTGAAATATGGCGTCCGATGATTTCATCCTCGGTGTAACCGTATAAGTCTTCCGCGCCTTTGTTCCAAATAATAATCGTGCCGTCCGGCGTGCGTCCGATGACCGCTTCTTCAGAAGACGCCACCATCGCGGCCAAAAGCCGCTGGGTTTCGTCAGTTTTGCGATGGCGCTCCAATTCCTGATTCAGCGCCAACAGAGTCGCCGTTATTCCCAGCAGCGTAAACGACACGGCCGTGTTTAGCGCCATGGGAATTGCCGATCCGTTGTACAGCAAGGGGGCGCCGTAAATGTAGCCAAGCGTAAAAATTCCGCCGATCATCATCACGGCGGCCGCCAGGGCGCCCGCGGCGTAAGCCGATAGTTTTGCGCGCGGAAAATTTAGAAAGGCGATAGACAGCGCGTTTAGCGCAAAACAAAACGCGCTGAAAAACGCCATGTATCCGATAGGAATATGGCCGATCGTCCCGGTTGAAGCGGTATAAAACCAATGGTCGACGTCCAATCGCAGGCCCAGCATGTATTCACTCATACGGCCGATGGAAATTAAGCCGACAAAGAGGATAGCGGAAAACACAATCCCGGCATAAACGCGTCCGGAAAAGGGCGAGGGCAACAAAACCAAGGCAAGGGCAATAAAGCAGAACGCCGAATTGGGCGCCATGGGAATGTAATCGGGCCGGATTTGCACCAACGCCGGGCGTCCCGCGCTTAGACCGACGAGCGCGACAATGGCAATACCCAGGACCAACAACGGGCACACCAGAGAAATAAAGCGAATAATCAAAGGAAACGGACTGCGGCTTTTCACGAGCGCCTTACCCCCTTATCCTATTCGGGCAATATTTGAATTGTTTGAATGATAAGAGTTTAAAGGCAAAAAAGCATCCAGGCCAGCTAAATATGCTTTTTTCGGGAAGGTGGGTTTATTGGGCGTTGAAGTTCAGGTGGTCCAAACGCTGGTCTTCAAACTGCATGCGCATGTTTGAATAGCGTTCGTTGTTGCGGTAATCGTCAAACGTATCGCTTAAATGTTGAAAATTCTCCAATGGGCGCGAACCGAAATCAAGGTGAATTGGCTCAACACGTTTTTCTTCGAAGGAATTTCGCACGGAATCGGAGTTGATGGGATCGACCTTAACAGGCTCGATGCTTGCAAAGGAGTCGCGCGCAGAGTCGAACGTGGGATGGCGGAAGCCCGGGTCCGAACGGCGTATGCCGTGCTGGTGCTGGCGCGGCTGCTGGGCCTGCGTTATAACCGCTGAAAAGAACAGCGCCATGATGATAACCAACTGTTTCATCCTATTATTCTACCGCATCGAGTCAAGCCTTAACGATCGTTTCCAAAATCAGACCGCACGTTCTCCATCTCCTGGGTGAGCTCCATGTTATGCTGGGTGAGGATGTCGTTTTTTTTGCGCAGGCTTTCCACCTGCTCCAAAAG
>CAZCJA010000084.1:4337-8803 GCA_964499015.1 uncultured Elusimicrobia bacterium | reverse complement strand
GCGGCAAGATCGACTTACCGTGACTGCCCAGCGTCACGTAGCCCGTTCCATGCGGCATGTTCAACCCTGATACCGGCAAAGAATTCCAAAAATCATAGACCAAGCCCGGTTTTTTCATAAGTTCAGCGAAGCGTTCAACCGGCATCGTTGAAAAAACCGGATGGTTATTGGTGACCAGCACCATACTCGCCCCTTTATAAGCCTGTTCCATCGTGGCGCACGGAACGAGACCGAACTTGCGGATTTCTTCGCGCGGAACCACGGCGTCGTAACCGCGAAACACCGCGTTCGGGTAAAACTTTTTCAGCGCGGCAAAAACGTGTTTGGTCATGGTTCCACGCAAATCATCGGTCGCCGGCCGTCCTTTAAAGGCGATACCAAGTAAGGAAATCACCGGTTTTTTTGCGAATCCTTTCATTTTGAGCGTCGACGAATGCAAATACGCGGCCACGTCGCGCGGCTGGCGCTCGTTGATACGGCGCGCGCTCATTGTGATCACCGGACTGTAGCCGGCGTCTTCCAGCGCCTCGGATAAAATATATGAGTCTTTTTCGAGGCACGGCCCGCCGACCAACCCGGGCATAGGCAGATTTGTGCGCGGATAACCGAGTTTTCCCGCTCGAATCACCTCACTGGCGCTGATACCCATGCGGTCGCAGATCGCCGCCACTTCGTTTGCGTACGCAAAGGACACGTCGCGCGACGCGTTATCGATTAACTTAATGGTTTCCGCCGTTTCCAAATCGCTGACACGCACGACGGTTGGGGTCACAAATTGAAAAAGCTGGGAGGCACGCACGGCCGCGTGTTCGCTGATGCCGCCGACGATCTGCGGTAAATGGCGCAGCTCGGAGAGCGCCTGGCCTTCCAGCGTTCGTTCGGGGCAGAAAGCCAAGTCGAACGGCAGGCCGGTTTTCTTCAAAATGGGTTGAATGGTGTTGCGCGTGGTGCCGATTTTTACCGTTGAACGCAAAATGACCATATCGTTGGCTTTCAGGTGCGAAGCGACTTCTTTGCCGACGTTTTCCACCATTTCCAAACGCACGTGGCCGCCGGCGTTCAGCGGCGTGCCCACGGTGATGATATACACGGAGGCCTTGGAATCGCGTGGGATATGCTTAACGAATTTGATGCTGCGTTTGCGCACCAGGCGCTGGATTAACTCATCCAACCCGGGTTCGTGAAAATGGGATTTACCGCGGCGAAGCTTGGCCAACACGTCGTCGCGAATCTCCACCCCCAGCACTTTAAAGCCCGCGTCCGCCATCACGGCGGCCAGCGTCAAACCGACATAGCCGAGGCCCAACACGCAAACGTAGCGGTCGCGATAGTTATCTTGAAGATTGGCAGCAGTCATTTATTTTTCCCCAAAATTGTTTTTGGTGAGAACGACAAAAGTGCGGCGCAGACATAATCCACCTGCGCGTCGGTCAGGCCCGGATACATCGGGAGCGAAAGAATCCGTTCGCTCAAACGTTCCGTGACGGGAAAACTTCCCGTGCCCAGTTTTAAACGCGCAAACGCCGGCATCAAATGCAGCCCCATCGGGTAATACACGCCGTTGCCGATGCCCTTCTCCGTTAGATGCTTGGCGAGATCGTCGCGATGTGAACATTCGACACAATACAAATGGAACACGTGCTTTGAATACGGCTCAATGTGCGGCGGAGCAATAAACACGCTATCACGGAGAGCTCTGGTGTACCGTGCGGCGATGTCGCGGCGGCGTTCGTTCCATGCGCTCAACTGTTCGAGCTTGATGCGTAGAACGGCGGCTTGAATGGAATCCAAGCGGCTGTTAACGCCTTCGACTTCGTGAAAATAGGCGGTGCGTCGGCCGTGATTGGCCAGCTGCCGGACTTTTTCAATCAGGTCTTTGTCGGAAGAAACGACCGCACCGCCATCTCCTGCGCCGCCGAGGTTTTTGGTCGGATAAAAACTGAATGTGGAGATATCGCCAAGCGTTCCGACCCGTTTCAAATTGTATTCGGCGCCATGCGCCTGGGCCGCGTCTTCGATGACTTTGATGTTTTTCCGACGGGCGATTTCCATAATCGGGCCCATATCGGCCGGCTGGCCGAATAAATGAACGGCGATGATCGCTTTCGTTTTTGGACCAATCGCTTTTTCCAGCTGAACGGTGTCCATTGTGTAATTCTTCGGGTCGACGTCGACGAACTTAACGTTTGCGCCAACCTGGCTGACGCAGGCAGCGGAGGCGATAAACGTGAAAGGAACGGTGATGACTTCGTCTCCGGGGACCACGCCAAGCGCCTTTAGCGCCAAAATAAGCGCATCGGTGCCGTTGGCGACGGACACCGCGGTGCCGGCACAGTAATCACCAAATTCCTTCTCAAACTGTTTGACGGGGTCGCCGCCGATAAACGCGGCGTTGCGCACGAGGTAGGTAACAACCTCTTCAATGCGGGCTTCCATGCGCGGGTCGTGGACTTTTAAATCAAGAAAAGGGACGGACATTTAACGCTCCTGATATATTTTTTCGAGTCGGCGCACCATTTTATCGACCGAGAACTGCTCGACCGTCGAGCGCGCGCCGCTTGAGAGTTTTTTACGCAAATCGCTTTTTTCCGCCAGCGTACCAATGCCGAGCGCCAAAGAATGAGCATCGTCCGGCCGGCATAACAACATGTTTTCCCCATCTCGCGCCAAATCCATCGTACCGTCCACAGCGGTCGCGACGATCGGCCGGTTTGCGGCCATCGCTTCCATGAGCGCCCGCGACATGCCTTCATAACGCGAGCTTTGAACATAGACATCAAACGCCGATAAAACGCCGACCATGTCAGATTGCTTGCCGGGAAACAGAACCGGCAAGCCGTCCGCCAATCCTTTGAGACGTTTTTCTTCTTCGCCTTCGCCGACAATCACGCCGCGCAATTTCACCGGAAAATCATGAAGTTCTTTCAGCGCCGCGATAAAAACGTCAAAACCTTTCTGTCTATGCAAGCGTCCGACCGTACCGACAAGAATCTCGTTTTCACCGATGCCCCATTCTTTGCGGATGCGCGCGCGGGTCGTCTTGTTATTACTGAACCGTTCGGCATCGATCGAATTCGGCACGTATAACGCTTTTTTTGGGTCATGCCGCAGATTTTCCACCAAAAATTCACGGGTTGCGGTGCTTTCGCAAATCACCGCATCATCCCAATCACGCCCGCTGCGCAAAAGCCAATGGACAAAAAAAGGCATCGAGCGAAAATTGAGGCATGGCGCCGACACAAGCTTAAAATCAGTTGTTCTTTTATGTGTGGCGCGAGAAAGCAAAACAGACCGCAGCGTCATCGAGTGCACAACGTCGGCCGAAAGCTCCTTCAGCTTGGCGCGCAATTTGGCCGTGTTTCCAGGGCGCGGCCAGCGGCCAAAGCCCAACTCAAACACCGGAACGCCGGCTTTTTCCCATTCAATCGCGGTCTCGCGCTTCTTTTTTAACACCACAACGCCCACCGGAACGGCGGCCGTGCGATCAATATGCGTCAAGATATCCGTAAGCTTCCGTTCCGCGCCGCCGGTTCCGGAGTCCGTGATTACATAGGCAACACGCGGAATTTCGCTCATTTTTTCCGGAGTGGAGGATACGAAAAAAGCCCCATGGCGTGGAGAATGTACCGCAGGAGCGTCCATAACGTAGAGATACCGTACACAACACTGCGCCGGAAGCTGATAGAGGAAGCCTCCGAAAAATAGCGCGTCGGCACCGGGATCTCTCCCATTCGAAAGTTAAAATGGACAACCTGGACGATAAACTGCTGATCAAACACAAAATCGTCCGAATTGCGTTCAAACGGAATTGTCTCAAGAACCTTGCGGCTGTAAGCGCGATAGCCGGTGTGCGTCTCGGACACGGCCGTGCCCAAAACCAAATTCTCAGCAAGTGTCAACAAACGATTATTTAGATACTTATACAGGGGCATACCACCCTTGAGCGCTTCGCGGCGCGTGCGTATGCGGCTGCCAAGAATAACATCGCAAACGCCGTCTTTAATCAAACCCGCCATATAAGACACAAGCCTGGCATCGTACTGATAGTCCGGATGGAGCATCACGACGATGTCGGCGCCGCGTTCAAGAGCGGTTTTGTAGCAGGTTTTCTGATTCCCGCCATAACCTTTGTTTTTTTCGTGCACCACCGTATGTATTCCCAACTTGCGCGACAAAGCGACCGTGCCGTCGCGTGAGGCGTCGTCGACGAGAATGATTTCGTCGGCAACACCTTTAGGAATGTCGTTCAGTGTGCGTTCGAGGGTTTTTTCCGCATTGTACGCGGGCATGACAACGGCGACTTTCATTGGAGCTCCATGTAGGACTCTTTAATTTTGGGCAAATACGCCGGCCAGTCAAGCCATTTTTTCGCAGCGGCCACGCTTCGTCCAATGCGCATCGGATCGGCGGCCTTTGCCAACGCTGAGGCCAGGTCTGTGCGCATCGTCTCATAATGCTTCATGTCT
>CAZCJA010000084.1:0-4327 GCA_964499015.1 uncultured Elusimicrobia bacterium | reverse complement strand
AAACCGTGCCGACGCCTTCATCATTAACGATCCGCGCGATATCATATATGGCCGGCGTGGTGACGACATGCAGCCCGCTGGCCAAATATTCGGCAAATTTTGTGGGACAAGCATAATTATTCAGCGGCAAATCTTCGCGAATCAGAAAACCGATGTCGGCGCACACCATGTAATTCTGTATCTGATCATAGGGAACGTGCTCGATGTGAAGGTCGTTGACCGAAACGCCCTGCGCGGTAAAAGCGGCCTTGAGCGCGTCGTGTTCCTTGGTCAATCCCAGGAACATCACGTTTTCGTTTAGCTCTTTCATCCGAGCGAACAAGAAAGCGACCTGGTCGATCCCTTGCCAGGCCCGGTTCCCTCCCGCGTAGGTCACGACGAGCCGTCCGACCATGCCCATTTTACGGCGCAAAACATCACGCGTCGCCAGCGCCGTATCGAACCTGTGCGTTTCCACCGCGCACGGAATGTAGCGCCAATTGATTTTCCGGGTATCGTGCATCTCCTTGGCCGTGTGCTCTATCATTGCCTGCGACACGAAAAATACGCGGTCCGCGCCGTTGATCGCGCGACGGGTTGTTTTTTCCAGATGCCTCTTCCAAAACCGTTGGAATCTGCCGAGACGCTTCGTCTTGTCGCCGTTGCGGGCCAAAAAATCGTATTCATCGGCTTCCAGGCCGCGCACATCACAAATAATTTTCATCCGGCGAAACGCTTTTTTAAGCGGAAGCAAAACGGCGGCGCCTTGCAGACCTCGCGCGTGAACGACGACACTTTTACCGCGCAGGACATCCTTCAGGAAATAGAAAAACATCAAAATTGTGTTGAGATAGAGGAAATTGCGCGGCACACGGGGCAACGCAACGGCATGAAGCTGGCGGGCAAAGTATGGAAGAGAAAAAAGGCGCCGGCGCTGCCAATCTTCCATGACGATAAGATTCACCGTCACGCCCTCATTGGCCAGAAGAAGCGCCGGAGTGATCACTTGCGAATCGATAACCGTCTTTTCATAGCCATAATATAGAAAGTGATAGATGGGCATGGTAGTATCGGTAACGATATAAAATCATGAGAAAAATGACTCTCGACAGCGGTAAAATCATTTTCATCCTCGCTCTTCTGATACGTCTATGGGGCATCCAGAGCGATCTCCCGAATATTTACCATTACGACGAACCCCACCACATGAACGTCGCCGCCCGCTTCGGCTCGGGCGATCTTAACCCCCATGATTTCAAATACCCGACGCTCTGGCCGTATGTGATCGCGAGCGTATTGGGCATTCTTTTTGCGGGGTACCGGATTTTCGGCGCAGTCGCCTCATCTGAGCAATTCGCAGCCCTTTTCCTCACGTCTCCAGCGATTTTCTATCTATCCGTACGCGTATTGGCCGCTCTCCTTGTTTCGCTTGGAATTTGGCTTCTTTACCGCACCGCTCACCGGCTTTATGGGGCGGGCTTTGCGACGGTCGTGGGCCTCTTTGCAGCCCTGACGCCTGCGCTGATCTTTTATGCTCAAGAAACCACCCCGTACGCGCTGATGCTCTTTCTAATCTGCGCCGCCATTTACTTCCTCGACAGACTCATTTCGAACGGAGGTAAAAATAATTACATCGGTGCCGGCCTGGCGCTGGGGTTGGCCACATCGTGCCATTATACGGCCGGCGTTTTCGGCGCCTGGCTGCTCGCGCTGCATTTCTTGCGTTCGAAAGCCGAGCGCAACAACGTGCATCTTGTTTACGGCCTTTTTGGCTGCGTGGCCGGATTCCTTATCGGCACGCCGTTCGCACTTTTGGACATCAAAACGTTTTTGGGCAGTCTTATCGGACTCAAAAACTCACAAGACACAACGACATGGAACCAGCCCGCCTTCAGCTGGACGAGACTCGGCGCCATCGTGCACAAACTCATATTCTTCCTCGACAAATGGGGCATCGGCTTTGCGTTGGCCATCTACGGTTTTGTTTCACTCCCGCTTCGCAAAAAGATCGAATACCTGGCCTGGTTAACGCCGCTGCTCGTTGCCTTGCCGTTTTTATCCTTCTCGACGTTTGGCGCGAGTACGCGTTATTTAATGGGCTCGTTCCTAATCCTTATTTTTCTTGCTGCGCACGGTTTTAACAGCTTATGGAAAATGAGCGGCTCCCGCGTCGGCTTGAAAGCTTTTCTTTGTTTAGTTGTTTTTGTGCCGATGACGGCCTTCACATACGCTCAAAAGCACCGCGATTCGTTGCCCGACACACGGGATGCCGCCGAACAATGGATACTGAGCAACGTCCCGACCGGCGCAAAGATTTTCCTCACGGACCCCTTTTATTCCCCTCAACTTAACCGCAGCGCCGCACAGGTGGAGCGCCTTTACATTAAAACCGCCGCCATTAATCATCCGCGCGAAGAATACTTTCGTATTTTAATGAGCGCGCCACAGAGCGACGGCTATGAGCTTTACTATTTGAAGCGCACCATACAGGAGGTATGGGACATTCCGGAACGCGTTGAGCCTGCCTATCAAGCGCAGGACTGGTTCGACATGAATAAAAGCAGTCTGGAAGATTTAAAAAAGGAAGGAATTTCCTACGTTATTTTAGACGAGCACGCAGTGGGACGCCGCAAAGATGAGGCGTGGATGAAAACGCTTTTCGGAACCTACAAGCTCGCGACGGAGTTCAGGCCCGTTGAAAATAAAATAAAAGGACCAGGTTTATTTATTTTTGATTTAAGACCTATCCCAAACGCCAACGCAGCACGCGCCACAAAAGCCGGATATGGTTCTTAATCTCATTGGCCGTTGAAATTTTTGAAACGCCGGCCGTGCGTGTCAGCAGCGTCACCGGCACCTCTTCAATCACAGAACCGGACTGAATCAGCTTAAAAACAATCTCCGCGTTGATATCGAACCCTGTGTTTTTCAATTCCAGCCGTTTGACTGGCCCGGCGCGATAAAGGCGAAACAGAGAGCTTGTCGCCGTAATCTTCTGCCCCAATAAAATCCGGTACATAAGATTAACGCCATTGCTGAGCAACCGGCGAACAAAAGGCACGTGTTCCATTTGGCCGAGATAAGGCGAACCCAGCACGGCGTCCACGCCGTTCTTAAAACCCGCCAGCAGCTTCGGAAACTCGCCGGGATGAAAGGTGAGATCGGCGTCAAGCGTCAGGATCGCGTCGCCCGTTGCCGCGTCGATGCCCGTACGCACCGCCATTCCCAAGCCAAGGTTTTTCGGATGACGAATCAGCTGAGCGTTTTTACGTGTCCGGATAATTTCCTCCAGCACCTGCGCCGTACTGTCGGCCGATCCGTCGTCGATGAATAAAAATTCAGCCGCGGGCGCCAAACGCAGGATCGGGTCGAAAAGTTCGATGGGAAATCGCAGCAGGTTGGCTTCTTCGTTGTAGCAGGGAACGACGACGCTGAGTTTCTTTATCGAGGAGATCAAACGAGCGTTGAGACCGGCGAAGTCTGGGCCGCATGTCCGCGGCCGATACTTTGATACACAAAGCCCATTTTCGACATCGTCTCGGGCGAATACATATTACGCCCGTCAACGATGAGCCGCGTTTTTAAGGCTTTCTTAACTTTCTCAAGACTGACTTTTTTGAATTCATCCCATTCCGTCACCACGATAAGCGCGTCCGCGTCCTTGACCGCGGCCAGCGCGGAAGAGGCGTATTCGATGTCCGGAAAAATCGTTTTCATGTGCTCCATAGCCACGGGATCGTAGGCCTTGACTTTTGCGCCCCCCGACAATAAGTCTTCAATAATATCCTTCGCCGGCGCATTGCGCAGATCGTCGGTATTGGGCTTAAACGCCAATCCCCAAACGGCGATTGTCTTGCCCTTCAGGGTCCAGAGCGCTTCTTCCGTTTTTTTCACAACGATGCGTCGCTGTGCGCTATTAATCTCCTCGGTCGCTTTCAGCAAGTCAAAGTTATAGCCGTTTTTCTCGGCGATCTTTACAAAAGCCGACACGTCCTTCGGAAAACAGGAACCGCCGTAGCCGATGCCCGCGCTTAGAAAGGATTTACCGATGCGTTTGTCCAGCCCCATACCTTCGGCGACCTTACTGACGTCCGCGCCGACTTTTTCGCAAATCTGCGCGATAGCGTTGATGTAGGAAATTTTCATGGCCAGGAATGAGTTGGAGGCATGCTTGATGAGTTCCGCGCTGTTGATATCCGTGACCACCACGGGCGCTTTGATCTTGGCATAAAGCTCGCGCAGATGTTTTTCGGCACGTTTCGAACGGACACCGATGACAATGCGGTCCGGCTTTAAAAAGTCTTCAAGCGCGGACCCTTCGCGCAAAAACTCAGGATTGGAAGCCACT
>CAZCJA010000083.1:0-8888 GCA_964499015.1 uncultured Elusimicrobia bacterium | reverse complement strand
GTCATCCGCAGGAGTTCGGCGTTGCGCAATTCTTCATTCACGAGCGTGACGGGGACGCGGATGCGCATGCCGGGCAATGCGATGGTCGGGTCGGGCGTCGGAAGGTTGTTGTATTTGACGATTTCCGGCCAGCGCTGCGGGTCTTTCAGGTATTTGTTGGCGATGCTCCACATCGTGTCGCCTTGGCCGACGACAATTTCCTGGAACGCTTCCTCGCCGAACGCCTGGAACGGGTTCATCAGGTTGATAAGCAGGGCGATAAGAAGCGCGCGGCGCATTAGGCGGCCTGCTCCTCGCTCGGTAAGAGCAGTGTTTTTGGAATTGTGAAGATAAACGTGGCCCCCTTGCCCATTTCCGACTCCACCCAAATTTTGCCGCCATGGGCTTCGACGATGCGTTTACAAATGGTCAGTCCCAAGCCCGCGCCTCCTTTGAAGTGCCCTTCGACTTGTTTGAACTTATCAAATACCTTGTCCAAGTAATCAGGAGGGATTCCTTCTCCGGTATCGGCCACTTCGCAACGGAAGTTGTCCGGCTGATTATCGATGCGGATTGTGATGGAGCCGCCGCTCGGCGTGAATTTGGCGGCGTTGCCCACCAGGTTCGTAAACACGCGTTCGATTAAATTGTGATCGGCGACAATCGGCGTCAGTGGAGCGCCGCTTTTTTCCAGAGTCATTTTGATGGCGTCGTTTCGCGACTGGGGCGAGAACAGCTCTAGGATGCGCACGGCCACATCTTCGAAACTGCATTCTTCAAGGTGCAGCTGCAGTTTGCCGGCGTCGAGCCGCGCCAAATCCAAAATATCGTTGACCATGGTGAGCAGCCGCAAGGAGGCCTTCTCCATCGTATCGAGCATTTTGTTCTGCACGTCCGACAATGCGCCGGTCTGGCCCGACTGCAGAAGCCGGATGAAACCACGGATCGCGGTGAGGGGGTTTCTCAAATCGTGAGTGATCGAGTGGAGGAATTCCTCCTTCATCGAATCCAGTTCTTTCTCCAGCGTGATGTCGTGGAAGATGGTCACGATGCCGAGCGACTCTTCTCGGCTCGGCGTGCGCACTTGTTCGGAGGAAAGCGTGTAAAAACGGTCTTTCCCGCCCGAGGGTACTTTTATTTCGATCGATTTTTTCTCGTCCGGCTTGGTCAAGACTTCAACCAACGCCGTTTTTAAATCCGGCGAGGGCAGGTATTTCCATAACGCGGTGCCCATCAGATCGTCTTTGTCGGGAATATTTAAAATCTGTTTGGCCCGGTGGTTGACCAATTGGATTTTGCCTTGATAATCGGTCATGACGATGCCGTCTTCGATGGAGAAAATGATGGCCTGCGTTTTCTTCTGTTCGATGAGTAGTTTTTCCACCTGCAGGTCGGCGTAGCCTTTCAGCTTTTCGAGCATGCTGTTAAAGGTCTGGGCCAATTCCTGGATTTCGTCGCGACTAGTTACGCGCACGGGCTCAGGAAACAAGCCCGATGCGATATCGACCGACCGGGCCACTTTGGTGATGGTCAAAAGAGGTTTGACGAGCGAGCGCGCCAAAAGGGCGGCAACAATGATCGAGACCACGATCATCAAGAGCACGATAATGACGGCCATGTGGGTGCTGCGCCGACTGTCGGCGTAAGCTTCGCGCCGCGTCTGCTGGGTGATGATTGCCCCACCTAGCCGGCTCACCGGCGCGGAGGCGCCCACCCAGCTCACGCCCATATCGTCTTTAAATTCGCGCGCGCCCACGCTGCCGGCGAGAGCTGTTTTCACCACCGACTGGTCTTTGCTGATCTGGTTGCCCGCGGACCGCTCCGGATTCGGCGCGCTTAATAATTCGCCGTCTTTGCCGACGTAATAGGCAAAGCCGGTCTGCCCGATGGTTTCGGCCGCGATGTCATCGGCCAGATCGTTCAGAGACACTTTGACGAACATCGCGTTCTTGCCGATGGGCGTCTGAAAGGGAAGGTAAATGTGGGCGAAGGTTTGGTTGTCCACGCGCTGTACGCTGATCGCGGCCGTGCCTGTTTTCTGCATCTCAATAAAGTACGGGTTTCCAGCGTGCGACGAGAGTTCCGGGTTGGCGGCCACTTCCGGCGCCATGTCCGGGTTGTAGACTTTGCCCAGTTCCTGCCCGGTCGGCGCGACGATGGAAATGATGCCGAAGCGCTCGTAGGAATCAAGCAGGTTTTGCAGGAACGCGTATTTCGCGGGCCAGCTTAAATTTTCGTTTTGGATCGTGGCCACACCCACGCGCAAATGCGACTGCAGAGTGGAGAGGCGTTCATCAAACTTTTCAGCCATGGAACTGGCGAGGCCAACGTGATAGCGATGCACATCTTACTGCAGCGATTCGATGTTGATGCCCACCACGATCCAGCCGATAATTCCGGCCGGAATCACGCTCAGCAAAACGAGCAGAAGGACGAAGCGGGGGAAGAGGCGCAAGTTCAGACGCATAATAATGTAAGTGTAAAGGGCGAAAAGTTATGATTCAAGCGATGTTGAGACTTTTTGTCGGCGTACTTCTTCCGCAGCCGGTTCGCGACCACGCGCTCGCTTTTGCCCAACCGCTGCGCCATCATCCCGGTCTGCGCTGGCTGCCTTCTTCTTCCCTGCACATCACGCTGAAATTCATCGGCTCGATCGAAGATAAAAACATATCTAAAATACAATCTGTTTTATCTGAGGTGGCCGCCGAAACCGTGCCGTTTTCGCTCGCGCTCAAAGGCGGTGGTGTGTTCCCTTCCACGCGCTCGGCGCGGATTTTTTGGACCGGGTTGGACGGCGGCGTGGGAGCTCTCGCGGAGTTGGCGAAACGCGTGGAGGAAGGATTGGCGCCTGTTGGGATAGCGGCCGAGGCGCGCGCGTTCAAAGCGCACGTCACGCTGGCCAAAGCCGCGGACGGGGAGGTTCCGCCCGCCATTCTCAGCGGGCAATTTTGTACACTTTTTTCACCGTACGCATCGCCGTCATTTTCCGTGAACGAGGTCCATCTGATTCAAAGCCATCTGAACGCGAGCGGCTCCAGTTATCAAACGCTCAACAGCGTCTCTCTGCGGCGCCCATGAAAACCACGCTGAAGTGGTGCGGCCTCCTCGTCTTTTCGTTCTTCCTGCCGTTTCCCATCGTCCCCGCTGAAACCGCTTTTCCACAGTCGTTGCCGCGCTACCGCATCGCGCTCACGTTTGACGACGGCCCCCGCCCCGGCACGACCTCGCTTTTGCAGGAAATGCTCGCGCGCCATAATGTCAAAGCCACGTTTTTTTTGGTCGGACAGATGGTATTTAAACATCCGCAGCTCGCGCTTGATCTGGCGAACGCGGGCCATGAACTGGCCGGCCACAGTTGGAGCCATTCCGACGTCAAAACAATGTCGGTCCACACCCTCAAAATGGAACTGGATTTGACCCGCATCCACATTAAAGAGATCACCGGGCAAGACCCGCGCCTATATCGTCCGCCCGGTGGAACCGAACAGTTCTTCCGCACGAAATTTTTACCGCCCGAAGGCTATGAGCTTGTTTTGTGGGACGTGCACAGCTTGGACCACGAAGGCCTCTCCGCCGAGGAAATCGTCCGGCGCGTGGAAAGCCAGGTGAAAGACGGCGACATCGTTCTTCTGCACAACAACCTCGCCACCACGGTTCAGGCGTTGAACACCTTCATTCCGCATCTCAAGGCGCGCGGCTTCGAATTTGTCACCGTGTCCGAGCTGCGCGTCCGCGATAATCTGGCTTCAGCGGCGGTTCTTCCGGTCCCATGATGCGCCGCCGCGTCCTGCTCTTCCTTTTTGCCGTCGTTTTATTCGGCATCTGGATCTTCTGGCCGGGCACCGGTACCGATTTCGTGGACGCCGACGTGACGCAGGGCAAAAGCGGCTACGCGGTGGCCGAAGAGCTGGTGGAAAAAGGACTGCTGAGAAGCGTCCATTCATTCGCGTTTTGGGCGAAAGTGCGCAACGCGGGGCCGCGCATCAAAGTGGGGCGGTACCATTTTTCCCGCGGGCGCTCCGCTTGGTGGATTGTCGACGATCTCGTCAACGGACGAACGCAAAAAATACGCTTGGTCATTCCCGAGGGTTTCGCTTCCTGGCAAATCGCCGAGCGCCTGGGCGAATTGAAGCTCGCCGATAAAGACCAGTTTTTGGCCGTGGTGAAGGAAAAAGGGTTGGAAGGTTTTATGTTCCCGGCGACGTACGAGCTCGACGCTGGTTATTCAGCGGCGTCCATCGCCCAGATATTTATGAACCAGTTTGAAAAAGCCTGGTCGCCCGACATGGACGCCCGCGCAAAACGTTTCAATATGAATAAAAAACAAATCGTCACACTGGCCTCGATTATCGAGCGCGAAGCGGTGGTCCCGGAAGAGCGCACCATTATTTCGTCGGTGTATCACAACCGCTTGCGCAATACAATGCCGCTGCAGGCCGACCCGACGGTGCAGTACGCGCTCGGTTATTGGAAACAGCGCCTTTTGTACGCCGATTACCGTAATGTTCAGTCTCCCTACAACACGTATTTGCACGCGGGCCTGCCGCCGGGGCCGATCTGCAGTCCCGGACTGCCGGCGATTGAGGCCGCGCTCTCGCCAGCTGACACCGATTACCTATATTTCGTTGCCGCGGAAGGCGGACGACACACATTTTCCGCCACCTATCGCGACCATACCAACAAGGTGAACAAACGCAACAAAGACCGGCGTAAGAAATGAGCTTATCCACGCAGGACTTCGAACTCCTTCTTCAGGCCAACCGCATTCTCTCCTCAAAATTGGACGTCAAAGACGTTCTCCAGGCTGTCATGGAACTTGCCACCAAGGTGGTAAAGGCGGAAGCCTCATCGCTCCTTTTGCTCGACGAACGCACCAACGAACTTTATTTCGACGTCGCACTTGGTTCCGCCAAAGAATCCGTAAAGCAGATCCGCCTGAAAGTGGGCGAAGGCGTCGCCGGCTGGGTGGCCAAGCAGAAGCAGCCGTTGATCGTGAATGACGTGAGCAAAGACCCGCGCTTCACCGGCAAGGTGGACAAGGCGAGCAATTTCAAAACCAAGTCGCTCTTGGTCGTGCCGCTTTTGGCCAAGGGGAAAGTAATCGGCGTTGTGGAAGCGATCAATAAAGAAATGAGCCAGGGGTTCAGCGAGAACGATAAAGAAGCCTTCGAGATTTTTGCCTCTCAGTCGGCGATCGCCATCGACAACGCGCGGCTCTTTTCGGCGATAACGCTGGAAAAAGAAAAACTCAACACGGTGTTCGCCGAGATGTCGGACGGCATTATGCTTTTGGACGATGCGGGGCGCCTGCTGTTGGTGAACCAGGCAGGCGGCCGGCTTTTGGGCGTGGCGCCGGAACAGGCCGTGGGACGAAAGTTCGGCGCGGAATTGTTTAGCGGGTTTGACCAATTCCCATCGACAAACGAGCTCAAGAATTTAAAAGGAAACATGGCCCGATTTGAGCTGACGCGCAAAAAAGCCAAAGATTTCTACGTGTCCGCGCTGGCGCACCGCTTGGAATCCGCCGGCCAGGCGCCCGGCGGTTTTTTGGTCATCCTGCACGACACCACGGACGAAAAACGCGAAGAGCGGCTGAAGCGCAATTTTTTCTCATTGATCTCGCACAAGCTTAAAACGCCGCTCACGGTGATCCTGGGGTACGCTCCGGCGCTCGCCGCCAACGCCGACGGCTTGAGCGCTCTGCAGAAAAAAGGCTTAAAAGCGATTGCCGACCAGGGCGAGCACCTGGGCGGGCTGGTCGATAAGCTGCTGCGTTTTACCATGGTCGAATCGGAAAATTTAAAAACCAAGCGCGAGCCGTCGGCGCTTCTGCCGATCGTTAAAGAGGCCGTCGAATCGTTTGAGCCGTTCCCGAAAGACAAGAACATCACGGTGACCGTCGACACGTCGCTTAATTCTTTGCCGACCGCGAAGATCGACGGCGCGCTCATGACCGATGTTTTTAAGAACCTGATCGACAACGCGATTAAGTTCAACGATAAGCCGGAGAAGAAAATAAAGATCTCCGGCGTCAAAGAGGGCAACCACGTCGTGGTGCACGTGGAGGACAACGGCGTCGGCATTCCCGCCGAGGAATTTGAACGGATCTTCCAAAAGTTTTATCAGATCGAGAATTCCTTCAC
Source organism: uncultured Elusimicrobia bacterium (assembly GCA_964499015.1). Lineage (GTDB taxonomy): Bacteria > Elusimicrobiota > Elusimicrobia > F11 > F11 > CAZCJA01. The sequence continues at coordinate 2,766 of CAZCJA010000083.1, read as the reverse complement.
GGGACAGGTCCCGGGCGCGGGGTTGGGCCTGGCGCTCTGCCAGCGCGTCGTCAATGAGATGGATGGGACGATCCACGTGAAATCGTCCATCGGCAAAGGGTCCACGTTCTCGGTCAGGCTTCCGTGCCGATAATTCCGGCCACGTTTCCCGCCGCCCGCTTCCTGGGGTTCGGCGATTTCTCCGACCTTTACTTTGAAGATTCCCGCACGCTCTCGCTCAAATGGGAAGACGGCCGCATCCAGGCGGTCAGTGACGCGGCCGAGCGCGGCGTGGGCTGGCGTGTGTTAAGCGGTCCGGAAACCCGTTACGCACATATTGATTTGACCGGGAAAAACGATCTGGATGTCCTCGAAAAATTCCGCCGCGATCTCATGGGCGGGCTGAAAGAGCGCGCGATCAAAATCGCGGCTCTGCCGGCGGTGAAAACGCACGCCGTTAAAATCCGTCCCGCCGACAAATCGCTGGCCGATAAAATCCGTTTGGCCGAAGACGCTTTTAAAGGCGCGCAGATCAGCCCGCTGGTGAAGCAGGTCTCCATCACCTACGGCGAGAAAGAAAAGAAAATCGAATATCTCAGTTCCGACGGCGCCTTCGCCGAAGACCGCATGTACACCACGATGAGCGTGCACGTGACGGTGGAAAGAAACGGCGACATGCAGAGCGCGTATGAGGCGGCGGGCGGCTTGGTTGGGTTTGAACTGTTCGACCGCGTGTCCGCGGCGGCGCTTGGCAAGCTGGTGGCGGAGCGCGCGCTCAAAAAATTGGACGCGCTGAAGGCGCCGGTGGGAGAAATGCCGGTGATCATTGCCGCCGAGGCCGGCGGCACGCTCATTCACGAAGCGGTGGGGCATTCACTCGAGGCCGACGCGGTTCTGGAAGGCACCTCGCCCTCCTATCGCGGCAAAGTGGGCACCGTTGTTGGCAACGAAAAGCTGACTGTTCTCGACGATCCGACGGTTCCCGGAGCGCGCGGCTCATTTCACTTCGACGACGAAGGCACGCCGTCCGAGCGCACGGTGCTGATTGAAAACGGTGTGCTCAAAACCCTTTTATACGATCGCAAATCCGCCATGAAAGAAGGGCTCACGTCCAATGGCCACGGGCGCCGCGAATCGTTCGCGCACCGGCCGATTCCGCGCATGTCCAACACCATGATTGCGCCCGGGCCTGATAATCCGGGTGAAATCCGCCGCTCTCTGCAAAACGGTTTTTTGGTCACCCGCATGGGCGGCGGCCAAGTGAACCCCGCCAACGGGGTCTTTGTATTCGACGTCGAAGAAGGCTTTATTATTAAGGACGGAAAATTCACAATGGCCCGCGGCGCCGCCTTGCTCGGCAATGGACCGGAAGTTTTGCAGAACATCGACATGGTCGGCACGGATTTGGGGTGGGGCATCGGCACCTGCGGCAAAGAAGGCCAGGGCGTCCCCGTCGGCGACGCGATTCCAACTATTCGCGTGAAGAAACTCGTTATCGGCGGCCAGGCTTAACTAACGACGCGGTTACGGCCGGATTTTTTGGCTTTGTAGAGCGCCTCATCGGCTGCTTTTAGAAATTCGCTGATCAGCACGCTTTGGCCCGGTTCTTTCGAGGCCACGCCGATGCTCACCGTCACGGGCGTCGACGCGCCGTCCTGGGAGACTGTTTCCGCCTCCACCGCCGCCCGCAAACGTTCCGCCACTTCCAGTCCGCGTTCCGCGGGCGCTCCGGGCAGAACGATTAAAAACTCCTCGCCGCCCAAACGCCCGACGATGTCCATCTTGCGCATGGCGCGCCGCATGATCGCGGCGGTGTTGACCAGCACGGCGTCGCCGAACGGATGGCCGAACTTGTCGTTAATTTTTTTGAAGTGGTCGATGTCCACGAGGAGGCAGGTAAGCCACACGCGGTGCGAGTTGTCGAGTTCGATTTGCAGGCGGTCGCGCATGTAGCGCGCGTTAAAAAGTCCGGTTAAGCCGTCGGTGGAGGCGAGTTCTTCCAGCTGCAGGTTGGTGTCTTTGATTAATTCGGCTTCTTCAATCAAGCTGCTGCGGTAAGCGGCTAAAAGAAAACCGGCCAGTCCGCAAACCGCCACCGCGACCACGGTCATCACGATGTAACTCTCGCCATTTTTGGCGAATTCGGCCGCGGCCCATTTGGTCCACCAGTCTTTGCGGGCCGAATATGCGCGCCACAGGAGCCACCCAAGGGGAACCATCGCGCCGGCCAGCGTACCGAAGAACGGATAGAGGAAACGGTACGCCATCAGCTTCAGTAGCGTTTTCGCCCGCGTTTTTCGAGGCGGACCTTGCACTGGTCCGAGAAGAAGGGGAGTAAAGCTTTGATTTTCGGCAGGCTTTCTTCGGCGCGGGCCTCGCCCAAGCGGATGATTTCGTCCGCTTTGTCCAAGTCCCACCACAAGAAGTTTGCCGCCGACACGTTCATCACCACGTCGGCGATTTCCGAGCGCGCCTGGGCGATTTCGTACTGCATCGTGTAAATCGTTTTCATCAGGATTTCATGGACGGCGGGCCCGCGCAGCATGCTCGGTAATTGTTTGTGCCAGCGTGTGTGAGGCATCTTCCGTTCCGCGGTTTTGGACGTCAAGTTCGCCGACAAAATGATGTTCGCGCCGAGGGTGACCACGGTGGAGGTCGGCACCGGGTTCACCAAGCCGCCGTCCACCAAGTAGCGGCCGTCGTTGTAGAACGGCTCGAAGAAAAACGGCAGCGAAAGGCTCGCGCGCACCGCTTCCGCCACCGGTCCTTCGCGCATCACGACTTCTC
>CAZCJA010000082.1:0-8980 GCA_964499015.1 uncultured Elusimicrobia bacterium | reverse complement strand
TGCTGTGCACCATGTGCACGCGGCCAAAACGGCTGCTTAAGCCCAAAAACACGCCGTAGTCCTGCAAGCTCGGCATCATCGTGCGGCCGCGGCCCGGATTGATCTGCTGAATCACCATGTCTGGATGAGCGGCGGCGAAATTGTCGATCACGTCCACTTGCACGGCCACGCTGTCGGGCGTCGCCAGCGTTTGGTTATTGAACGCCACCATTTGATACATGAAGCTCTTAAATTGCGGCGAGTATTTCCCCGCTTCCACCTGGCCGAGTGTTAGCGGCGCCGGGTTCTGCGCCAAGTCCTGCGCGAATTGCGCTTTGACGGCGGGCGTCAGGAACGAGCGCACGTTGATAAGTTGGGCGGAGGCGCCGTAAATCGGATCGCCAAGCACGCCTTCGATGGCGCGCACCGCCGGTGCGTCAAATCCTTCCACCGGGCTCACGTCGGTCACCGGCATGCGCGCGAACATTTCGCGAATCGGGGCGGTGATGGTGCTGATATTGCCGATCAATGTGTTTTGGCGCAGCTCAACCGGGTTCTGCACGACATAAACCGTTTCGCCGTTCACATTGAACGACTGTTTCTCCCACAGAACGATCTGTTCGCTGCCCTTGTACGGACGGTTGAAAATGGACGCGGGCCAATAGGTGTCGCCGCGGCGGACATAATTGCCCTGATTAATCTTCTCGTCGAACTCGGACTGGCCGATGTTGGTGGACACATTTTTGCGGCGATCGGTGTAGGCGCGGACCGCAACGAAACCAAGAACCGGCAGGGCCATGAGGACCGCGGGAGCGGCCAGCGCGCTCAAAAGAGGCGTGACGACGGCCGCGCCTTTGACCAGGGCCAGTGCGGCCACACCCGCGACCGGAATGGCACTCAGCGTCAAAATATCGGCGATGCCGCGACGGGTGGAGGCGGATGCCGGTTTCGGCGCGGTTTTTTGTGCGCTGGTGGGCGTCACCTGCAAAAGGATCACGGGACCGACGGTGCGATTAATCTGAATAGGGCTTTGCCGGACCTGGCTGGCCTGCATCTGCGGCGTGGTGGCCAGCGGCCGCCATTGCGACTCTTTGTCGTTGCCGACTTTGCCCCAAATTATTTTCGGCGCGCCGTCTTGTTCGAATGAGGCGATGTAAACCGGGACACCGGCGGAGACATTGGCCGCGTTGTCGCGCAGGAACGCGCGTACCGGCTGCTGCATGTTTTCGGGAAGCGTGTCCGTCCACGCCGCACTCAGCGCCACCGGCGCCGGTAGATATTGCGCAACGCCGGGCGCCGCTTCATCCGCGGGAGCGCGAAATCGTATCGCTTCTCCCTGGTCATTGATGCCGCTCGGCAATCCTGGATCCGCCGCCTGGCGGACGAGCTGTGCCTGCTGGGCGAGCATACGCGGGCTCACGTTCGAACGCGCGGCTTGCGGTTGCGCGGCCGGCGCTTGAATGCCCTGCGGGGCGAGGAGCGGCATTTCCATCTCTTGAACCAAACCGTTTTCATCCGGCAGCGTCAAAATCGGACCGACTTGGGTCGCGGGCGCTTGTGAATCACCCAAACGGGCGAACGACACATGCGTTTGCTTTTTCTCTTGGCCCGCGGTGTGGACGATCGCGCTGGCGTCCGTTAAAACGTTGAGCGTGGCGAACGGCGTTTCCGGCAGGATCGTGGCCGGCACAAAACCCTCCACCGCTTCCACCGTCACCTGGCTAATAATAGGAGCTTGTTCGTTGTTGCGCGCATATTGGATCGTCACGGTGCCCACCGGGGTGCGCGCGGTGTTGTCGATGATGGAGAGAACCATCGCGGCGGAGTTGTCCGAGTTGGACATCAGCACCGCATGGCCTTCGGGCGCGAGCTCGGCCAAACGAAGATTTCCGTCTTCAACGTCGGCGCTGAGCGCGCCGGTGAAGTTAAGCATCGAGAACGCGAGATAGGCTTCCGACTCGGTGCCGAGGACGTCGCCCGCCGTCTGGCGATAAACGGCGGTTTCATTGCGCGCGGCGATCGCCGTGGCGATTTGGCCGATCAAATTGCTTCGTTCCACTTTGGCGTCAGCGGTCTTCGGCGCCGTCGCCTCGCGTCGTTCGCCGCGGAATTCCGTTAAGCTGTAGCGGAACGCTTCCACTTGGCGCGACATGGAGCGAAGCGTCGTGCGCTGTTCCGGCGTGAGCGCGCGGCCCGCGTAAAATTCAATGACGTCGCCCGAGCTGGCGGTCGTGCCGTTGGATCCGTTGAAATAACGCTCCACCGCGCCGGCCGTGATCGGGTACCCCTCGGTTAAGCGGTCTTCAAATTGATCAATCTCGACGAAGAAGTCGACGCTGCGGCGATTATCGGAGAAATCGGCGACATCGCGCTTCGCGAGCGCCTCAAAATCTTTTTTGTCTTCTTTGGCATAAAGCTCGACGATTTTTTCCGCTTTATCCGCCGAAACGCCGGACATGATCAACGCCTCTTTGAGAACCTTCAGCTTGTCCTCGGCTTTGATGCTCTTGTTTTCCTCCACGGCCTTGGCAATGTCCGCAACCGTGAGGGGTTTGCCGTCGGCCGCCGCTTTCGCCGCCTCCAGAACGTTGACCGCGTACATCGATGAGGTCGAACGGATGTTTAAAATTTTATTTACCGCGGGCTCGGTGGCTTTGCCGATAAATTTCGCCGCCACGTTGATCGCCGGCGCCGCAAGACCCCAACCGAGCAAACTCGGCCCGGCCTGAATCAGCGTGACGCCCGCTGCCGCGACCGCGAGAGTGGTTTTAAAAGAGGTCATGCCCGGGCTTTCGCGCAAATCGTCTTTGTATTTGCTCCAAGCGTTCTTTATGTAGGCGCCGACCGGATTGGCGGCCACGGGACGGGACGAATCGACGCCGATAATTTTCGCCACGGCGGCGACGCCGAAGACGCCGGCCATAACCGGGTTCGACGCGCCCATGAAGTAAGCGAGCATGCCCGCCCCTGTCAAACCGGTCGCACTGCGATCGAGCCATTTCTTCACGTCCGAGCTTTGCGCGTTCTTAATGAGTGATTGCGCGGCTTCGGCCGCCGTCGCTTTGTTTTCGGTCACGGTTTTTACCGCGGCCACGATGTCTTTGACGGTGAGACCCGAAATAATTCCCGGATCCGAAGCTTCGATTCCGGCCAGAATCGCGGCAATCTGCCGAACGGCGGCGCGCCCGCTCGGGGTGAAATTACCCGCGAGAGTTGCGAATGCGGTAAGCGCGGCCGAATCGTTTCCGGCGGTGGTTAAATTGGTTTTCGCCGGATCATTAATCCAGCGCACAAGCGCGTTTTTGGCGGCAACCGCCATGTTCCACACGCGCGCGATTCCGACCGAACCTTGCACGCGGGCGTTGTCGTTGCGCGCCTGCTGCGTTTGCGCGGCGACGGTGCGCGCCGTGCTCGAGCGGCCGGCGAGAACGTCGGCCATCGCTTCGCGGCGATGATCGGCCGGCGTGAGCGCGACATGAACAACATCCTGCGGCGTCACTGCGGCGCCGCCCGAGAGCGCGGTCAAATCGGAGGCGGCATTCAGAGCGGCATCGGCGTCAAATTGGTCAAGGCGCCCGCCCGCCGCCTGCCACGAGGCGACCAGCGCCACAGCCGTTTGTTCGAGAGTATTCATCGGGGAGTTGTTGTTCATGCCGGCTGTGTTCAGCGCTTGCGTAATTTGGGCGCGGTCGCCGTCGCTTAAACCGTTTAAAGCTTGGACGGCGCCGTAAATAGCTTGTTCGTGATAGGTCATTAAACGATCGGAGGGGTTGCTGCGGTCGGTGAGCGCCGCCCGGGCGTCGCGCGCAAAAGCGTGGTCGCTCAAACTCTGCTGAAGAGTTTTCTGCGGTTGCCCGCGCGAAGCGTGCACCGCGGTTTCGGTGATGCGCTGGCGCGCGACCGGGCCTGAGGCTTCACGGCTCGTTTGCGTGTTGGGCAAAAGCAGTTCGGACAAAACGGTGACGACGTCGGCCACCATTTCCGCCGGGCGGTCGCCCGCGCGCTCGGAAACGCCGACAAACGCGGCGCGTTGGTAACGTCCAGCCGGATGAAATCCGCGGTCATTGGTGGCGAACATGCGGTCGGATAAACCCATCTCCACTTCAATCATGTTCACCAAACGTTCGGCAGCTTCCGTGCGCAACTCTGACGAAACCAGTTTGCTGTTAGTGATGCGCAAAAGATAGCTCTTGGCCTGCGCGAGCCCGGATTTAAAAGCGTTCTCGGCAATTTGACGCGGATCCATAAGCTCCGTGCCTTGCGTCAGATCTTTCTGTTTATCGGAATGTTTCAGCAGTTCCAAACGCATTTCGTTCAGGAATTTCTTTCCCGCCGGGCTCGCTTCGCGGGAAATCATGTCGGCCAACGGCTCTTTAACGAGCTTGGAGCTGATCTGCTCATTAATAAAGAATTGCGCCGATTGCGCGGTGTCTTGCAAGGACATCCAATCGCCGGAGCGTTCAATCAAATCCGTTAACCCCATGGTTTTGACGTTCCCGGCGATCGCAAGATCCAAGCCGCCCGAGCGGCCAAACTTCTGCTTCAGCGCTTCGTCGACTTTTTGCGCCGATGAAACCTGGTTTTCCAAAATGGAGCGTTCAACAAGGACGGTGCGGCGCGCGCCGCGTGAAACACCGCGGTCGACGCGGGCGAACGCCTGAAGGTTCGATTCCGTGGAGAATGTTTCCGTACCCACCAAAAGAAGATCGACCATATGATCGGCTCCTTTGGAATCGTAGCTCAACGCGCGCAAGCTGACCGCCGTACCGAACACCACGTGTTTTTTAATGGCCGCTTCTTTAACGATGGTTTCCGGCGCTTCGGTTCCGTCGATGACTTTAACCCGTTCTAGCGCTGCGGCGAGCTGGCTGCCCGCTTCCGCTTTGGATTTTGCCGTCGCCACCATGTCCCGCAAATTCTTAATCGGCCCGCTGCGCAATTCCGCCGCCAGTGATTGGCCCCCGTTGGCTTCCATATAGCCGAGGAAGCCGTTAACAAGATCGGTTGGGCCGAGCGAACCGACCAAAATACCGGATTTGGCGTCGCCGACGCCCCACTGGGTGCGATCCGTTCCCCACAACGACAGCATGATCGATTCTGCCATCGCTTCTTTCTTAATTTCGTCCATGCCGCGTCCGCCGCCATTCGCATGCAACTTATCCAAATCCACATAGCTCATCTCTTTGGTGGCGGCGTTGCGATTGCGCGGCGAGGCGTGCACATCGGCCACGGAATCGACTTCACGGCGGTTGTAATCGACATAATTGGAGGGGTCGACATCGACCACTTTGAGGCCGATGACCAGCGGCGCCAAACGTTCCAACGCTTTTGGCGTTCCCGTGGCGCCGAACTTATGATTGGTCGGGTTTCTCTGCAGAACTTGCACGAAGGTCGCCATGGAACCGGCGTCGGAAAGACGTATGTCGCTTAAACTAATTTCGCCGTCGACGGTTTTGCCGGCGGTCTCGATTTCCCCTTTCAGCGAAAGGCGGCCCAACAAAACTGCGGCGATGTTGTAGGTAACCGAGGAGTCGATTTGCCCGTGCGCAGGGCCTTGGGTGGAAAGTTTTGTCGGACGGCGATAGGCTTCCGTTCCATCTTTGCCGCGCAGGAAGGCGAAGCTCGCACTGTCGCCGATGTTGTCAAGCGCGCGCACGACTTGCTGGATTTCGCCGGGCGTCGCTTTGTCGCCCAATTTGCTTTTGAGCTGAGCCCAGGCCGCGTCTGAAATCAAAATATTTCCGTCTTTGTTCTGGTACCACGCGCCGCCGCGGGCGACATCCATGGTCGGATTGCGGCGTTGATCTTTAAACGTGCCCCACGTGTTGCGATCGGAAAGTTTGGTGTTGTCGCCGGTTAAGCCGAAGGTTTCGAGAACCGCTTGCACGATCGGTTCGACCCGCGCGATGTCTTGGGGCGTGGCTCTGAGTTGGCCTTCGCTGCTGATGAAAGACATGCGGCTCAGCAGCAGCGCGTCAACTTCGTCCAAACCAAGGACTTTCACGTTCTCATTCACCAACTTGGTTAACGTCGACTTATCTTCGGCGCGAAGTTTTCGTTCTAAGAAGCCGCGCGAATGAAGGTCGGACACAACCAAGTTGACGCGGCCGGGTGTCGCGGTGTAGGCCGCTTCCGCGCGATTGGCGTTGTAGTCCGACAATCCGCGACCATTAATCGCTTCAATACCGAACGCGCGGGACAGCGGCGCGTATTCCGTTAAATACTTATCAACTTCCCCTTCGGCAAACACCACCAGTTCGGCCACGGCACCCTTCTTATTTATCTCCGTGCGGTTTTTCATCACGTGATCGCCGAACGCCATGAGGAACACCGGGGTTTTACCGCCGCCGGCCTCAAGACCACCGATGCGGCCCAACATAAACTGCACAAGCAGCGCGCCTTGGCGCGCATTGAAAATCCGTTCGCTTTGCGTCGGAACGTGCTGTTCTTTGGCTTGCACCACCGCTTCTGATTGCCGCTCGCCTTTGTCATAGGTTTGGAAGTAGCGGTTTGTTATCGCCAAACTAAAGGCCATACGTTCCGCTGCGTTCAATTGGCTGGAATTCTTGCCGAACAAGGCGCGCACGCTGGTTTCACGATCGCCTTCTCCTTTGAGCAATTTGTCCATGGCAACGCGCCCCGGCGCGGTGTTGAGCGGTGCGTAACGACCAATCAAGGCGTCAAACAGATTCGCCATTTGCGAGAAACGGCTTTCGCGGGCCGGCAAACTGGTATCAGCGCTGGTCACATGCGCTTCGGCGGCATCAATAATGCTCGATAGCAAGGGGCCTTCCGCCGAGGTGATGGCGCGGGCTTCTTGGCGGAGCTCCGATAAGCGTTCCGCGTCGATCCGAGTCGTTCCGGCGAACGTTTCAACCAGACCGGTGCGCGCTTCGAGAGCTTCGATGGCGTCAACGGTGGATGGTTCGGAGGTTTTCAGCTTATCCAAAGCGACGCGCAGCTCGGCGATGCCCATGCGCAGCTGCGGCGTGGAGGTTTCGGCGTCATCGGCCAGTTGCGTTTCAACTTTATCGAGCCGCGAGCGAATTTCGGCGATTTGTTTGGCCGGCATCTTCGCGGCGAGCATGTCTTTGCCCAACGAAACGAGCGTTTTATCCCGGCGAATCTGCGACGGCGATTTTCCTTCCGCCATCAAGCCCGCATACGCTTTGTGGTACGCCGAGGTGGCGCCCTTATCATTCACGCGACGGAAATCCGCCAAGGTAAAGGCGGCGCCTTTGACGCGAAGATCAACGATTTCGCCCTGCGCGTTCAACTCAATCCCCAACTCAACATTGTTGCGGCCGCGCAATTGTCCGGAGACAAATAATTTATCGGCGTTGGTGAGGCCGTAACCCATTCCCGCCACATCCGCCGCGTCGATGGCCACGCCGGCGATGTGCACGCCTGTCTCGCCCGTTTTAAACACGATCGACATATCGTGCTTGGCTGAGCTTTCACGAACTTCAAATCCTTTCACGCCGCGTTCGGCGCCGATCCACACCTTGAGCGACAGCGATTCGCCGGTGCTGATCAAATCGGAGACAAGATCGAACCGGTTCGCGGGGCTCTCCGTGACCCGTTCGAGCGACGCCGCGAGCGCCGGCATGGCCGAAGCCTCGATCTCGCCGAAGCGAATCGCGCCTTCGCCGTTCAAAACCACTTCCACCGGTTTATTGCCGACGAGATCGCGAATTTCCGCCGGAAGCTTATCGGCGACCGCTTTGGTCAAATACATGCCCGGCATGCTGGTCACGCGTTCGCCATACTGATTGGTGCGGACTTCGCCGCCGTAATTTTTGGCAATGTTCTTAAGCGTGTTGCCGTTTAACCCCATGTCGCGGGCCGCCACCCAATCCGCCACGCCGTTTTGACCGTAAAGTTTTTGCATGGCCATTTCCGCCACCTGCGGAACCACGTCTTTTCCATCCACCGAATTTTCGATCAGCTGAATCAGCTCGGGCTTGCTGGAATTGGCGACGATCGCCTGCTGCGCCCCGGCAAGGAAATTGGAATCGGCTTTGATTAATTTTTCGCCGGCGCTAACACCCAGCAGTTTGCGCGCGGTGGCCGCTTCCGTTGTGCTCACGCTGCCGCCGGCTTGCGCCATCAGAAGAGTTTCAACAGCCTGGTCGGCCGTCATCGGCGCCCCTTCAACGCGGGCTTCTTTGTCCACTTTCACTTCACGAACGCCTGCACCTTCAACCGCCAACAACGTGGGATTTGCATGCCCCAAAGCCGCGGTGCCGATATCGCGCTGCGTCATCAATCGCGCGGTGGCGATGCCGTTTAATTCACCGAGTTCGGAACCGGAAATTTCAAACGTGCGGCCGCCTTCGGTGTAGCGGAACGACGCTCCTTCACCGGAGGCAGAGCGAACGTCCGCAGCAAATTCGCGGGCTTGCGCATTCCGCACCGCGGTGCCTGCCGCTAACGGTTTGCCGATGATGGGCAAACGGTCGCGCAAACGAACGTCGCCCTGCGAAATCTTTCTTTGAACGATTTTGAACATCTCGGACTTGGGTGCATGAATGGGCGCGTTCAAGAAACCGAGCACACGCACGAGCGTGTTGCCGAGCCGGCTCTTTTCCTGATTGTCGCCGACAAATTGCTGCTCGCCAAGCGCATTCACCATGATGTTGCCGCTCGCGTCGCGCTTGTAATCATTGATCAAACCGACATGGACGCCGCCGGCTACGCCGAAATTCTCAAACAACTCGAACGTCTTAATGGTGAGCGGCATGGCGATGAAACGTCCGAGGAATTCCCCGCTGGCCGTTTGAACCGCCGCGCGCAAGGTGTTGCCGTTGCGCAAATTGTTTTGAGCGGCCTGTTTTAATTTTCCACTGACGAATCCAATGCCGTCCACCACGGGATTCTTGCCGATCCGGCCAAGCGAGAAGAATGGGTGCATTTTGGCGATCTGGAAACCGGAAGCGAGCGAGTGGTCGAGCCGCTGCGCGATCGCTTTGCCTAGAACGGGCGCCAACATTTTTCCCAA
>CAZCJA010000081.1:0-9030 GCA_964499015.1 uncultured Elusimicrobia bacterium | reverse complement strand
GAAACCACGGGTGATCGTCGGATTGTCTTTGGATTCGATAACTTCGATGCCTTCCGGTGTCACGAATTTACCGACTTTGAAAACAACGGGGCCCGTGTAAACGAAGTACGCCTCTTGAAGGTCGAAGTCGTCCGCGGCGCCGGAGCCGGCCGAGGAGGTGACCAAGGCGTCGGTTCCGAAGTCCGTTTCAATGGTGTACGTCAGCTTATCGCCGAGCGCGCCGTTGAAGTTCAAGTGAGCGGTGTTAAGCGACATGGTGTTATCGTCTGCGTCGTAGCTACGAAGCGCGGTGCGGCCGGTGAAGGGTTTGTCGAGGTTGTAATGATACTGCGTATCGACATAACCGCTGATCGTCGGCGCGTCCGCGTGTAGGAATCCCAAGCTGGAAACACTCAGGGCTCCCGCCAGCATGATGCGTTGTAATTTTTTCACAGATCCTCCCTTAAGGATGTTTTAAGCCTTAGCAACCCTGATCCCCCTTTTGAGACAAAAAAAAGCCCCGCAACCCCAAAAGGGGACCGCGAGGCTTCGTTGCCTAAATTGAGTCAGGGCATAAAAAAAGCCCTCCGCACCCAATGGGTGGGGAAGGCTTCCAGTGCCAGTTGTTCAACGCGTCTTGGCGTCGAACGAATGCTTAGATATCAGAATTCACGGAAACATGTCAAGCATGTTTTTTAACTTTGATTTTTCCGACGGTGATGTGGTAAAGTTCTGCCCATGGACGCATTGGAACAACTCGCTAGACGAGTTCAACAAGCTGCCGAAGAAATTCTTTCTCTCAAGAAAGAACGCAGCCATTTGCTTTCTGAAATCGAAGCGTTGAAAGACCAAATGCGCGGCCAGAAGATCGCCACGCGCGAAACGGAAAGTTATGAGCGCGAAAAAGCCCGCATCCGCACCAAACTCGAGAAACTCCGCACCAAAATCCAAAAACTGATGACCACGGAACCCGTAATGGCCGCGCCGCCGTCTCCGCTGGGGGAACTCTTCGATGAAAAATCTAATTAACGATCGCGTCCGCGTGCAGATTTTCGGCCGGGAATATGAAATGGATCCCGGAGGTTTGACGCCGCTGGAACTCCAGAGCCTCGCCGATTTCGTGGACGAACGCATGCGCAACATCGCCGAAAATTTCGCGATCGTGGACACGCAGAAGATTGCCGTGCTGGCCGCCATCAACATCGCCCTCGAATACATCCAACTCAGCGAAAAAACGGGAAAGAGCACCAACGATTTCCAACCCAAGGTTGAAAAACTCACCGCTCTTCTCGATCAGGCGCTCAACGCCTAACACCGTTTCATGGAACTCTTCCAGACCGAAAAACCTTCACTGAAGGAAACAGAACCATTGGCGGCGCGCATGGCGCCGCGCGATTGGGACGAGTTTGTCGGCCAAGGTCATTTGGTTTCGAACGGCAGCCTTTTGCGCCGCGCTATCGAAGCCGACCGTTTGGGCTCGAGCGTTTTCTTCGGCCCCACGGGAACCGGCAAAACCGCTTTGGCGCGTTTGGCGGCCAAAAAATCCCGCGCCGCGATTGAGTACGTGAACGCGGTCACCGCCGGCGTGGCCGATTTGCGCAATGTGGTTAAGCGCGCGGTGGAGCGCCGCAAACTAAACGGCCAGCGCACGCTGTTGGTTGTCGACGAAATCCATCACTTCAACCGCACGCAGCAGGACGCTTTATTGCCGGACGTTGAACGCGGCAATCTCACTCTGATCGGCCTCACCACCGAAAACCCCTTCTTTTATGTGAATGCCGCGCTCATGAGCCGTTCGACGGCTTTTGAGTTCCGTCCGCTCGGCCGCCCGGACTTGGAGAAAATTTTTAACCACACGCTTGAAGACAAAGACCGCGGCCTCGGCGCGATCAATGCGACGATAACACCAGAAGCCAAAGAACATTTCCTCAATTCCGCGTCGGGCGACGCTCGCCGCCTGCTGAACGCGGTCGAACTCGCGCTCACCACCACGCCGTCCAACGAAGAGGGAAAAGTTCTGATTGATTTGCCCGTCGCCGAAGCCTCGGCGCAAAAACGTTCGGTTCGTTACGATAAAAGCGGCGACGAGCATTACGACACCATTTCCGCCTTCATTAAATCCATGCGCGGCTCCGACCCCGACGCCGCCATATATTGGATGGCCAAAATGCTCGCGGCGGGGGAAGACCCGCGGTTCATCGCGCGCCGCGTCATGATTTTCGCCGCCGAAGACGTGGGCAACGCCGATCCGATGGCGCTTATTCTTGCCGCCGAAGCCACCCGCGTTGTTGAAATGGTCGGGATGCCGGAAGCGCGCATTCCGCTGGCCCAGGCCGTTACCTATGCGGCCAGCGCACCGAAATCAAACGCGGCGTACATAGCGATCAGTAAAGCGATGAAAGAAGTGGAGAACGGCCCCATCCGCGAAGTACCCAATCACTTAAAGGACGCCAACTTGGACCGCGACTCGCGCGGCCACGGGCAGGGCTATCAATACCCGCACGATTTTCCGGGCCATCACGTGAAGCAGCAGTACATGCCGAAGCGCATTGAATTTTATTCACCCACCGATCAAGGCAAGGAAGCCGAGATCAAAGTCCGTCTGGACAAATGGCGAAAAGACAACCCCGCGTAACGTCCTCATCGGAAATCAAACGCTGGCTCCGCCGGTTTTCCGTGAAGCGCCGCCAATCCCTGGGTACGCGCCTGCAAACGCAGTACAGCCGCAAAATAATCAAAAACCTTATTAAAACACCGGAATTTAAGCGCGCCAAATCCGTGGCGGCGTTCATCGGCTTTGCCAGCGAGGTGCTGACCGACGGCCTGATTGAGCACTGCTGGAATGCCAAGAAGAACGTTTTGATCCCAATGACGCGCCGCGGTTTCGACAAACCCTATTTTGTGTCGTTTCGACGCGGCGATAAATTGGCGCGCACCAAACACGGCCCGCTTGAAGCCGTGGCCACGGGGAAACCGTTTAACTTTCGTTCCATCGATTTGGTCCTGGTGCCGGGTTTGGCTTATGACGACCACGGCTACCGGTTGGGCTACGGCGGCGGCGTGTACGACCGCCTTCTTGTTAAGACGCCCAAAGCCGCGCACGTTGGGTTATTCTTCTCGGTACAAAAGCTTTACCGCGTGCCGCGCGAAGCCCACGATCACCCTCTCAAAAGGATTGTCACCGAGCGCTCATAAAAGGCAAAATACCGTCTATGGCACTACTTGAAATGATCCAGGAACCACGCGACATCCGCAACATCCGGCCGGAGCTTTTACCGGAGCTGTCCAAGGAAATACGCGAAAAAATCATCGAGGTCACCGCCGTCACCGGCGGGCATTTGGGCTCCTCGATCGGCTGCACCGACCTCGCCGTCGCCCTGCACTACGTTTTTGATTCGCCCACCGATAAAATGATCTGGGACACCGGCCACCAGGCCTACGCGCATAAACTTTTGACCGGCCGCTTCAACCAGTTCCACACGCTGCGCCAATTCAACGGCATCAGCGGCTTCTTAAACCGCAACGAGTCCGTGCACGATATGTTCGGCGCGGGCCACGCCTCCACCGCCATTTCCGCCGCCCTCGGCTTCGCCGCCGCGCGCGATCTGCAGAAAAAAGACCACAAAGTGATCGCCATCGTGAACGACGGCTCGATCTCGGGGGGAATGTCGTTTGAAGGCCTGCAGAACGCGGGCCATCTCGGCACCGATCTGTTGGTGGTTCTCAACGACAACCAAATGTTCATCTCGCACCGCGTCGGCGCCATCGGCGCGTTCCTCGCCAAATTTTTAACCGGCGGCCTGTATCAGCGCTTTGAGCAGCGGGTCCGCAAATTCCTGACGCGCATCACTTTCTGGGGCACCTATCTGGTACGCGTGGCCAAGCGGGTCAAAATCCTTTTGTTCCCGGGCCTTCTTTTCGAAGAAATGGGTTTCAGCTATCTCGGCCCCGTTGACGGACACGACTTGCCGAAGCTTATCGAAGTATTGAACGCCGTGAAAAAGCTCAAAGGTCCGATTCTTTTGCACGTGGTGACCAAGAAAGGCCGCGGCTACGATAAAGCCGAAGCCGACCCGATCAAATACCACGGCGTCAGCCAATGGAATCCGGCCACGGGCGACATGCACAAAGGCCCCGACGCTCCGCCGGCTTACACAAAAGTGTTCGGCAAAACCCTGTGCAAGCTCGCCGCCGAAGATGAAAAGATCGTCGCCATCACCGCGGCGATGCCCGAAGGAACCGGCCTCGACATGTTCCGCGACAAATATAAAGAGCGCTATTACGATGTGGGCCTGGGGGAACAGCACGCGGTCACGTTTGCGGCGGGCCTCGCCTGTGAAGGCATCAAACCCGTTGTGGCCATTTATTCGACGTTCCTGCAGCGCGCGTTCGATCAGATCGAACACGACGTTTGCCTGCAGAAACTGCCGGTGGTGTTCTGCCTGGACCGCGCGGGATTGGTCGGAGACGACGGCGCGACGCATCACGGCGTTTTCGATTTGAGCTACCTGAGAATGTTCCCGAACATTACCATCATGGCACCAAAAGACGAGAACGAACTGCAGCACATGATGAAAACCGCTTTGAACCACAAGACCGGCCCGGTCGCAATCCGTTACCCTCGCGGCGCGGGCGTGGGCGTTCCGCTCGAAACCATGTTCCGCCTGATTCCCTGGGGACGCGGCGAAGTGCTCACCGAAGGCAAAGACATCGCGCTGCTTGCGATCGGCAATATGGTTTACCCGTCCCTTGAGGCCGCTGAAAAATTGCGCGAAGAAGGCATCAAAGTGAAGGTCATCAACGCGCGCTTCGTCAAACCGCTCGACCGCAACTGGCTCATGGACGCGCTCAAAGACGTCAACACGGTAATCACCGTCGAAGAAAACGTGCTCGCCGGCGGGTTTGGCAGCGCGATCAAAGAACTTCTTGAAGGCGAAAAGATTGCGGTGCGCAGCATCGGCATTCCCGATCGTTTTGTCGAACACGGCCCGCAGACCAAATTGCGCGCGCTGGTCGGCCTCTCGCCGGACCAAATCGCCGAGGCCGTGCGCCGCACTCATTCCAAAGCCGCCTCCACAAACGCCCCGGATAAATAAGCCACGACCTCCAAAACCCGTCTCGATCAATTTCTCGTCGAAAAAGGCCTGGCCGACTCGCGCACCAAGGCTCAAGCCCTTATTTTGGCCGGGCGTGTGACCGTCAACGGCAAACCCGACCTTAAAGCCGGCCACACAATCAAACTCGATTCCATCGTCGCGCTAACGCCGGGCGAACGCTACGTTTCGCGCGGCGGGGACAAATTGGCCGGAGCGCTTCTGGATTTGAACTTATCGGTCTCCGGCGTTGTTGGATTGGACGTCGGCGCGTCCACCGGCGGGTTTACCGATTGCCTGCTGCAGAACGGCGCGATTAAAGTGTACGCCGTGGACGTGGGCACGCATCAACTGGCCGATTCTCTGCGCATTGACCCGCGCGTGGTGTCCATGGAGCAGACCCATATTCTTGACGTACAGCCCGCGCAGTTGGAACCGCTGCCATCGCTGGCGGTGATCGACGCCTCGTTTATTTCGCTCAAGAATATTTTGGCCAAAGTGGCCGAATTGACCACGCCGGGCGGCACGATACTGGCGATGGTGAAGCCGCAATTCGAAGTGGGCTCCAAATATTTGAAGAAAGGCGTGGTCCGCGACGAAGCGATTCAGAAGCAGGCTGTCGACGATATAATTGCGTTTGCGCAGGACCTCGATTTTGAATATGTTGCACAAGCTCCGTCGCGCCTAAAAGGCCCGAAGGGAAATCAGGAATACTTCATCCATTTCAAAAAACCATGACCGCATACAACTTCACCGACATAGAGAAAAAATGGCAAAAACGCTGGGAAGACCAGAAGGCGAACGCCGCCCCGGCACCGACCAAAGACCGCCCGCCGTACTTCCTGCTCGTCATGTTCCCGTACCCGTCGGGAAAACTGCACATGGGGCACGTGCGCAATTACACCATCGGCGACATTCTCGCCCGTTTTTACCGCCGCAACAACCGCTCCGTCATGCATCCGATCGGCTGGGACTCGTTTGGTTTGCCCGCCGAGAACGCCGCCATTGAACGCGGCATCGACCCGGGAAAATGGACGTGGGACAACATCGCGCACATGCGCGGCCAGTTAAAAACGTTGGCCATTTCCTACGACTGGGACCGCGAAGTGGCCACCTGCGATCCGAAATATTACCGCTGGAACCAATGGTTCTTCATCAAGATGATGGAGAAAGGCTTGGTTTATCGCAAAAAAGCGCCGGTCAACTGGTGCCCGAAAGACGCCACGGTTCTCGCCAATGAGCAGGTTCACGACGGCAAGTGCTGGCGCTGCCATACCGCGGTCGAGCAGAAAGAACTCGAACAATGGTTTTTCAAAATCACCGCTTACGCCGCAGAATTGGTTAGCGGTCATAACGAACTTTTAAAGACGGAAACACAAAAGGGCTGGCCCAGCGAAGTTTTAGCAATGCAGAAAAATTGGATCGGCGAATCGCACGGTGCGCACGTGGATTTTTCGTTGGAGAACGGAGAAAAAGTACGCGTTTTCACGACGCGGCCCGACACGCTCTTCGGCGCGACGTTCATGGTCTTGGCGCCGGAGCATCCGCTCGTCGATAAAATCACGATGCCGGACAGAAAGATCGCCATCGCTAAATACAAAGAGCAGGCGAAAAAACTATCCAAGATTGACCGCACGGCCGCCAACCGCGAAAAAACGGGGGAATTCACCGGCGCCGCCGCGATCAACCCGGTCAACGGCAAACGCATTCCGATTTGGATCGCGGATTATGTCCTGACCGATTACGGCACCGGCGCGATCATGGCGGTCCCCGCGCACGACGAACGTGATTTTGCGTTCGCGCAGAAATTTCAAATCCCGATCATTCAGGTCATTCAGCCTGCCGATCGTAAATTACCGCTGCCGCTCAAAGAAGCGTATACGGGCGACGGCGTGCTGGTGAATTCCGGCGCATACGACGGCGTGCCGATTGCCGACGCTCAAGAAAAAATCGCCGCCGATCTTGAGAAAAAGAATTTGGGCAAAGCCACCACGACCTACAAACTGCGCGATTGGCTTCTCTCGCGCCAACGCTATTGGGGCACGCCGATTCCGGCGGTCTACTGCGAAAAATGCGGAATGAAACCGGTGCCGATCGAGCAGCTGCCGGTCAAACTGCCCGAGAACATTAAATTTACGGGGCAAGGCGCCTCGCCGCTCACGCAGGTTCCGGAGTGGGTGAACACCACCTGCCCGTCGTGCCATGGGCCCGCCAAGCGCGATACCGACACGATGGACACCTTCGTCGATTCGTCCTGGTATTACCTGCGCTACACCGACGCCAAGAACGAAACAATTCCGTTTGAAAAAGAAAAGGCCGACACCTGGATTCCGGTCCATCAGTACGTGGGCGGCAGCGAACACGCCTGCATGCATCTCATTTATTCGCGCTTCTTCCACAAAGTGATCCGCGACATGGGCATGGTCACGTCCAACGAACCGTTTTCATCCTTGCTCACGCAAGGCATGGTCACGCTCGGCGGCAGCGCGATGTCGAAATCGCGCGGCAACGTGGTGGATCCGACGGACGTCATCGCCAAATACGGCGTCGACGCCTGCCGCTTGTTCATCATGTTCGCGGCGCCCCCGACCCAGCAGCTCGAATGGTCCGACTCGCAGGTGGGCGGCGTGTGGCGCTTCATCAATCGCGTGTGGCGCCTGGGCCGATTATTCGCCGGCGATGAGGATGAAAACGCCTTAAAACGCTCCTCCGAAGACGCGGAAAAGAACGTCACGCCCGACGAATTGGAACGCCAGCGCAACGTGACGATCCAGCGCGTGACCAACGACATCGACCAGGATTTTGGCTTCAACACCGCGATCGCGGCGATCATGGAACTGGTGAACGCGCTCTATCTCTACCCGACGCTCGGCGATCAAGTTTCGCGCCAGGCGTTCGAAACCGTTTTGGAACTGCTCTTCCCGTTCGCGCCGCACACCACCGAAGAGTTGTGGGAAGCGCTCGGCCATAAAACGCCGCTGACGCAGTCGCCCTGGCCCAAATTCGACCCGTCCAAACTCGCGGCCAATGAATTGGAGATCGTGATCCAGATCAACGGCAAGGTCAAAGACCGCATTAAGATCCCGGCGGCCGCGGCGGAGGAACAGGTGAAGAGCATCGCCCAGGCCAAGCTGGCGGAAAAAGGGGTGGCAATCTCGCCAAAACGGGTTATCTACGTCCCTCACAAATTGGTAAATTTCGTAGGTTAATAACGAATGAACGAGGAGCGCCGACAAATGAAGAACACAATGCGAATTGCTTTGGGAATGACCCTTTTAAGCGGCCTGGTCGGCTGCTCGGGCCTCAACACGGAATACGTCCCGCCGTCGATCATTTTGCCCCAGCACATCAAAACCATCGCCGTTCGCCCTTTTGAAAACGTCACCTCGCAGCCGGAAATCGGCCAAAAGTTGTGGCTCGCGACCACGCAGGAATTCGTTCAAGACGGCCGCATCGCCTACTCGGACAGCGAGGAAAAAGCCGATGGCGTCGTGGTCGGATCAATCACGCAGTACCGTGAAACCGAACTCAGCCACGACGTGAACCTGATCCCTCGTGAATACCAGATTTGGGTGATTATGAACCTTCGGTTTCTAGACCGCTCCAACAACCAATATCTATGGGAAGAACCGCTGCTCGAACAAAAACTCCGCTATTTCGTGGAAACCGAACCCGGAGGCAAGACCGCCGAGGAAGCCCGCGAAGAATTGTGGGACCGTTTCTCGCGCGACATCGTGCGCCGCACGATTGAAGGCTTCGGCACGGTGACGAGCGCCTCGCCCAAAGCGGTTCCAAAAGAGCCGCTGCCCGACAACCCGCCGCCGGACTACCCGACAACGTCTCCGTACTAAAACGTGCCGACGATTAAACCCGACCAGCTCGATTCCAGCATCAGCTCGGGCAAACTGGGAGCGCTGTATCTATTCGACGGGCCGGAAAACTTCCTTAAAGAACGCGC
>CAZCJA010000080.1:0-9107 GCA_964499015.1 uncultured Elusimicrobia bacterium | reverse complement strand
AGAAAGAATCGGAACGGGCGTAATATTGTCCGCGCAGATCCTGAATGGCAAAGGTTGGCATGGTTGTCACAGCCCGGGGCACCCGCACGCGAAAGTTTTTCAGGTGAAGGCCGAGCGTGTACAGCCCGAGATAACTGCCAAACACCATCAACATGGCCAGCGTCCAATGCCGCCAGCGCCAGTCCGGCGCGTTGAATAAAAACCGCAGGACGATTGCCCACAAAATAAAGAACGCCGGCATGGAGCCGCGCATTTCCAGATCGCTGTAGCGCCCGAGAATATACCAGGGCAAAACAATCAGGCACGCGATCGACGACCAGAACCACAAATGTCGATGATCGCCTTCATACAAACGGCGATCGGCGCAGAAAGCGGCGATAAAACCGAACTCCAAGAAATACGATAGCAGCAGTGCAAGCCAGTTCATATCCGCGCCGCCCTGATAAAAGCCATTTTGAAAATCATACGAATGCGCCAAGAAATACGCGGCGGCCAGCGCAAACAGAGGCAGGGCAATGGCCATGTTGCGGGCCGACAGCGCGCCGCGACCACGGCATTCAAGAATGGCCACAGCCAGCATGGGTAGAAGTCCCACCGCAATAAGCGGCGACCACAACACGGTCGCCACCAAAATAAAACCCAGCCCGGCCAGCGAGCGGCGTTCGATGAAGTGGAAAAGCGCCAAAGATGTTCCAACCCAGGCTGCCAGAGTATGCTGCGGCGCCCAGTACAAATGCGAGATGCCCGGATAGTAAGCGATCTTGCCTTGAATGCCGGTCAGATTGGTGAAGGTGGCATCGGCGCCGTACAGAAATGGAAAGATGGCCGCCGCCCAAATAAATTTAGATCCGACTAGCCGCACAAATCCGACAAGGCCCAGGGTTGCGCCCAGAAATGTCCACGCCCAAAGGACAACGTTGGCCGTCGTCCATCCGGCCAGCTTTCCCGCCAAACCGGCCGGCAGGTAATACGCGAGGTAATAACCGAGCGGAGCGGTGCGGCCGTTTTCCAGGACGTACATCACCGGCCACGAATTGATGACAATGTCTTTCATGATGGTATTGTGCTTGGGCCAATCGCCGCGCTGCGGCCCGAGGCCGCCCGCGCCAGAGAACACGGTCAGAATGAGCGCGACAGCAACAACGCCCCACAGTTCCCGGCGCGTCATCAATGGCGCGCTGGAGCAGCCTGTCTCATCCCGTCCGGCCAAATACAACCCGCCGGCGATCAACATCACGGCAACAACCGCAAGAACCGGCCGCAGCCACCCGGCGGCAAACAACACCCACGGAATGTATAGATAAAGAAGAGCGGCCATTTCCCACGAAAACCATCTGGGGCGGGTCACTTTTTCCCTCCCGTGAAAGAAAAAGACGCTAGCTGCAGCGCCGCGCGGGCGGACAACGTGAGTAAGCGGCGATAACTTAACGTTGATTTTCGTTTGATTTCAAAACGAAAGCGCACCGGAACGAAGGCCATGCTTATTTTTCGTCGGACCGCCCAACCGGAGAGGAAAATATTGGGGGTGAGCGTGTCTTCCGGCAGCGCACGGAGCATCGACTGAAAATCGTCCGCACGGAATAGACGAAACGGCACATTCACATCGTGTACCCCAGTGCCGAATAAAAGCGCGACAAGCATCCGCGCCACACCCGACACGCATTTGCGAACGAGCGGCACTCCTTCCGCATGGCGAACGCCCATCACCAATGCGTGACCGGCGCGTTTTCCCCATAGCATCGCGAAATCCGCCGGATCAACCTCTCCGTCCGAGTCGGCCTGAAAAATCCACGCTGACCGCACCGTCCGGTAGGCGAGCAAAATGGTCGGCCCATGGCCGCTGTTGCTTTTATTGACGACGGACAATTCCGGCGCCTTTATCCGCGCGGCTTCCAAAACCCGGGCGGTTCCATCGGTCGAGCCATCGTTTAAAACCAACAGCTGAAATTTCATGCCCAGCGGACGCAAGACCGTAAGCCACGCGTCAACCGCCGCGCCAATGTGCGCTTCCTCGTTGTATGCGGGGACAACGACGGTTAACTCATCCACGCGCCAATTCCTTTCCGATGGCAAGCCCCTCGCCGATGGACTCGGCTATACCCTGAAACACCCAGCGCGCGTAGCGCCCGGCCTGTATGATGCCCTTCTTCTTCAGGGCCGCCAATGCTTGCTCGCGCCAGAGTGAATTAGGCCACGCCCACGTATAAGCGACGTCCACCCATGTCGGGTCGTAAACATCCACGTCGCTAATCCAGCCCCACTCCTGCAGCTCAATGATCACCGCTTTAGCAATTGCATCCACCTGCTCGCGCGACGGACGGTCGCCGTCGCGAAAACTTTTTTCCACGTACACGCTGACGCGATCATTCTGAGCGTGGGCCGCGGCGGGAAGGAAAGAACTGTCCACGTTGCTGTAAAACCCGACGCGGTGAAATCCGGCCCGGCTCTTCGGCACATACACCCAGTGGGCGGACGGCGTGCTTGGCCCGCGTTTGGCCCCTATGTTGATGACCAACACGGCCGTGGACGGGTCGGGCGCGGCGGCGACGGTTGTGCCGCTCAAGGCCATGACGCGATTCAGCGGCAAGGTAGAGAAAAGTTTTGCGTAACCGATCGCCGATCCATCGGCAAAGGTAATTTTGCGCGCCGCCGCATCAATCCCTGTGACGACGCGGCCGTGTTCAACGTGAGTTTTCTCTTTCAGTTTCCCCATTAAATCTCCCAGGCTCACTGACGGATAAAGGAACGTGGCGTTATAGCCAACCGCCTTGTTAACCGGCGTCTTGTAGGCGTCTTGCGGAGCGATTTTTGTGGAAAGTCCGGCGGTGTACAGCTCATGAAAGGGACCGAAGAACAAATCGAATAACGTTGCGCCGAATTTCGCTTTAAACCACTCCGCCATCGTTGCGCTCGGTGAAATGGCCGGCGCGCTCTCGATCTCGCGACTGATTTGAGCGGCGCGTTTCTCGCCGAGAGCGCTTAAATTATTTTGAATGGGATACGGGATCGTTATTTTTTCGTCCGGGAGATAAACCGCGGCACGCCGCTCGTAAGAACGCATGGGTGCGAGAGATCGAATGAACGCCAGTGTCCGAGGATCGCCTCCGAATATCCAATGGCCGCCGCCCACTTCAAAGCGGTAGCCGCTCTTACCATAAGAAGCGCATAAACCGCCCACGCGGTCGGAAGCTTCGTAAATGCGGGCGTTGGTTTTGTAGCCGATGGTGAGTCCCGTGATACCGGCGCCCAGAACAACAGTGCCCGGGGCCGCTCCGGTCATCGCGGGGCTTGTAGTTCGGGATGCGCAGCGACGAGTTTTAAGAGTTTCTGTTCGGTGTTTGAGCGATCGAGCGCCGTCGGCGCGGTATCGATCATTTCGAGGTAAAGGCGGGCTGCTTCCATGAACCGGCCCTGCTTTTTATAGAGGTTGGCCAGGATGTTTTTCAGCATGAACGGGGCGTCCGGATAGCGGACCGCCTCGGCAAGAGCGTCGATTAGTTTGTTGTCCTGACCTTCGTTGCGGTAGAGAATCGCGGCCATATACAGGCGGTAGCGATAAAACGCCGGATCCAACGCGACGGCCTCATGCAGGACATTCAAGGCTTCATCAATCCGCTTTTGATTAAAAGCGAGCGAACCCGCCACATCAAGAACGGCGGCGTTGAAGTACGGATCCAGCCGCATGATGCGCCGGCCATACTCGAACAGCCGAGGATACAGGCCCGAATCAAAGTCGGCGTGTGAATGGCCATGACCATCATCCATGTGGTGACCGTCTTGCTCGCTCGCGTCTTCGCGCACTCCGTAATATTGAAGGAATTGCACATACGCGATGTCGGCGGCCAAGCGGTGCGCACCCAAAAACAGGGCGCTGACGTCCGTCGTGTAGTTTTCCGAAACGACCAGCGTGTTCAGCGGCGGGTAACGCCATTCAAAACGGCGGTTGATTTGATATTGGGCAAACCCGGCGAGAAAAACCCATAGCCCAAGCCACAACCACAGGGATTTGTGGACCCGGGCCACGATCAAAACTCCCGGCGCGAGAAGAGAATGGAACTTAAAATCAGGAAGAAGCCGGTGTAAGCGATCCCATACAGCACCGACCAGCCGATGAACTCAAAGCCCGGGAAACCCGGAATCGCGTAGGTGTCGCGAAAATTGAAATATTGAAAATTCGGGAAAATATTCGCCGCAAAATGGAAAAGTTTGGCCGTAAAACCGGCGGCACTTTTTTCAATAAGAAACGAGAGTTCGGACAAGAAATGTCCCGCCACCCAAAAGCAGCCGGTAAACACCAAGGCTGATACCTGCGAGGTCGCGAACAGCGAGAAGAACAGCGCCACCGCTGCCGTGACCAGCATTTTCCCCATCGACATGAACACCAGCGTTGGATACATCACCGCGAACGACCAGCCTTGCGTGAAAATTTTAAAGTGCGTCGGCTGAGCCACCATGATCAGCACATGCAGGACGGCCATGGACAGCATCGTTATCGCGACCGCTGCGAGCAAGCCGACGAAGCGGCCGATGATATACGTGGAACGCTTCAGCGGTCGCGTCAGCAATAGGTAAATGGTTTTGGATTCGAGTTCCTGCAGCACGAGCGTGACCGCGCCGAAGACGGCGGTGACCAACCCAAACAATTCCAGCATAACGAGACCGACGTCGAAGATAACGCGCACCGAGTGCCCTGGCGCGAGGGTCCCCAGCAGAACGGACGCCAGCAGCATCGCCGCACCGAAGAAAAGAATAATGAGATAAAGACGGTTGCGCAGCTGCTCAACCAAGGTGACTTTGGCGATGGCGAACACGGGGCTCATCAGCGCACCAAGGACGTGCCGCTCTTTTCGAGCGTTTCCACGAAGATTTCCTCAAGTCGCCCAGCCTTGGCTTCCCATTCGGAACGGTCCAGCGTGCGCGCGAGCTTGCCGTCGATTAAAATACCGACGCGGTGCGCGAGGCGCTCCAGTTCCGAAATGCTGTGCGAGGAGAAGAAAACGGTTTTGCCGGCGGCGTTTAAGTCTTTCACCAACTGGCGCGATTGGCGGATGCCAAGCGGGTCCAAACCGGTGACGGGCTCGTCCAAAATCAACAGTTCCGGATTGTGCAGTATGGCCTGGGCCAAACCGATGCGCTGGAGCATGCCTTTGGAAAATTCTTTCATCGTCTTTTTTTTGGCGTGATCCATACGCACGATTTCAAGGACCTCGGAAACGCGCGCCTTAACCTTACCGCTGTCCATTTGCGAAAGCGAGCCGTAAAGCATAAGGACTTCGACGGGCGTTAAGTTGCGGTAAAAATACGGGACTTCGGGTAGGTAGCCGATGTTTTTTTGCGCGGCGACGTTGGGGACGGTTTTGCCGAGAACGCTCACGGAGCCGGACGTCGGGAACAAAAGGCCAAGAACGAGCTTGATCGTGGTGGTTTTACCGGAGCCGTTGAGCCCCAAGAGGCCGAACACCTCGCCGCGGCGAACTTCAAGCGAGAGGCTTTCCACACCGCGCGACAGCGTGGTGCGCCCGAGATGCGAGCGCTTGTACGTTTTGGTGAGATCCTTTAATTCAATAACAGCGTCGGACATGACGCCCATTATTTTAAATTCGGATCGCTCTCACATCAAGTATCGCGGGATTGGTGCGGATCGCTTCCAAAATGCTGGCCGGGACCGCGTCGTCGACCGTGAGGATCGACACCGCTTCCCCGCCTTCTTTGCGGCGGCCCACTTCGAAACCGGCGATGTTGATGTTGGAGGCGCCCAAAATGGTACCAAGGAAACCGACCACACCCGGCTTATCGACGTTGGTGTAAACCACCATATTTCCTTCCGGAACGATATCGATCGACATGTCGTCGATCTGCACCAGGTGCGGCTGATCGGTGCGGAAAATGGTGCCCGCGACGCGGCGGCGCGTGCGGCCGGTGTCGACTTCGAGGATGAGAAGCGCCGTGTATTCCTTGGCGGCCGTCTCGGCGACTTCTTTCACCTCGATCTTAAAGTCCTTCGCTTTGCCGATGGCATTCACGGCGGTGACGCCGGCGGTGCGCGGAGCCAAAATGCCCGCGAGCGCTTCAGCCGTGAACACCGACAAGTTGTGACGGCTTAAGCTTCCCGCGCCGGTGATGGTGAAGCCTTTGATCGGTCCGTCGACCATTTGCCCCAGGAACTTGCCGAGACGGTTAGCGAGGGTGATGTACGGCTTCATTTCCGGCGGGAGGCCGGCGGGCAAGTTCAACGCGTTGCGCGGAATGCCGCTTTCAAAATAATCAACGACGGCTTCAGCGAGCTGAACCGCCACTTTGCTCTGCGCCTCCTCGGTCGAGGCACCCAAATGCGGGGTGGCGACGACGTTCGGATGCTTCACCAATTCAAAATCCTGCGGGGTTTTCAGCGGTTCGTTCTCGAACACGTCGAGAGCGGCGCCTTTGACGTGGCCCGATTTCAACGCGTCCAACAAATCGCCTTCATGAATCACACCACCGCGCGCGCAGTTAACGATGCGCACGCCGTTTTTCATCTTGGCCATAGCTTTGGAATCGATCATGTGTTTGGTGGCGTCGGTCAGCGGCACGTGGCAGGAAATGAAATCGGCTTCTTTATAGATTTCTTCGACGCTCATCAGCTTAATACCGACCAAGCGGCACCATTCCGGGTCCACCATCGGGTCGTGCGCCACGATTTTCATTTCCAGCCCCAAGCAGCGGGTGGCGACTTCGCGTCCGACGCGTCCCAAGCCGATCAGGCCCAAAGTCTTGCCGACCAACTCCGAACCCATAAATTTTTTGCGGTCCCATTTGCCTTCTTTCATCGTGGCGTCCGCCTGGGCCACGTTGTGCGCCAGAGCCATAATAAGGCTAACCGTGTGCTCCGCGGCCGACACCGTGTTTCCGCCGGGCACGTTCATCACGATCACGCCCTGTTTGGAGGCGGCCGCGATGTCGATGTTGTCCACGCCGACGCCGGCGCGGCCCACGAGTTTCAAGTTCTTGCACGATTCCAGCAGCGTCGGCGTCACGCGCGTTTCCGAACGAACGAGAAGAACGTCCGCGTTGCTGACTTCGCGCAGGAGTTCTTCCGGTTTCATACCCGGTTTGATGACGACGTCAAATTTCGAGTTGTTCAGAAGCGGCGTGAGCCCTTCCTTATCGATCGGATCGGAGACGAGAACTTTAACCATGGTTAGTTATCCTTTTATTAGACCAGGGCTGCTTTGGCTTCTTTAATGGCGCGGCCCGGTTCGGGAATTTTGTAGCCCATTTCCGTCAGTGTAATTTCAAGAGCGTTGAGGCCGATCATGAGATCGAAAGAATCCATGTATCCCATGTGGGCCAGACGAAAGATTTTGCCTTTCATGTGGTCCTGACCGCCGGCGATGGAGACGCCTTGGTCGGCCAGCATTTTACGAATGAGGAGGTTTCCGTCAAATCCGGCCGGAAGCACGGCCGCGGTGAGCACGGTGCATGGCTTCGACGAGAAAAGCGGAAAACCCATGGCTTTGATGCCGGCCTGCGCGGCTTTGGCGGCGCGGCGGTGGCGTTCCCACACGCCTTCGATGGTCTCTTCTTTGATCATCTTCAACGCTTCGTTGAGCGACTGGAACAAGGTGACCGGCGGCGTCCACGGCGTTTCAGCGTCTTTGATCGATTTTTTGATCGTGCGGAAATCCCAATAGAAGCGGGGCGATTTGGCGGTTTCCACAAGCTTCCAGGCCTTGTCCGATACCGCGACCATCGCGATGCCCGGCGCGGTCATGAGGCCTTTCTGCGAGCCCGAAATCACCACGTCCAATTTCCAGTCGTCCATGTGCAATTCTTCGCCGGCGAGCCCCGATACGGAGTCGACAATCAGGATGGCGCTGGTCTTCGCGACGATCTCGCCGATCTTTTTGATGTCGTTAACGGTGCCGGTGGAGGTGTCCGTGTGCTGGACCAAAACCGCTTTGATCGACGGATCTTTCTTGAGCGCTTCTT
Organism: uncultured Elusimicrobia bacterium; assembly: GCA_964499015.1. Taxonomy (GTDB): domain Bacteria; phylum Elusimicrobiota; class Elusimicrobia; order F11; family F11; genus CAZCJA01. The sequence continues at coordinate 1,139 of CAZCJA010000080.1, read as the reverse complement.
CGATAGCCGCCGGTTCAACGGGTTTCCCCCATTCCGCCTTGATCACCTGCGCGTTCAAATTGTAGGCCTTGCAGATGTGTTCCCAACGGTCGCCGAAGGAACCGATGTTCCCGATCAAAACCTTGTCGCCCGGGGAAAGCGTGTTCGCAACCGAGGCTTCCATGCCGGCCGAACCCGAACCGGAGATCATGAGCACGTCCTGCTTGGTGCGGTAAACGTATTTCATTCCGTCTTGGACGGAGTTGAAAACATCGCCGAACTCTTTGGTGCGGTGATGGATGATCGGTTCGGATGATTTCGCGGCAACGCGCGGCGGAATGGGCGTCGGTCCGGGGGTGAGCAAATAGTATTTCTTCACTTAAGTGTTCTCCTGTTGTTCTTTTTCGTTTCTGTGAGAGGGCTGGGATTGTACTTTTTAGGCGGATTGTTTGTCAGCGTCGCCGTAAATGCGCACCGGAAGCTTTTCTTTCCGGACCACGGCGTCGTCAATCACAACTTTCTTCAAATTCTTCTGTTCCGGGAGCTCGTACATAAGGTCCATGGTCAAATCTTCGATGATGGAGCGCAAACCGCGCGCGCCCGAACCGCGGCGAATGGCCACGGAGGCGATTTCTTTCAAAGCGCCGTCGGTCATCTCCAGTTCAACGCCTTCCAGGCGGAACATTTTCGTAAATTGTTTGACCAAAGCGTTCTTGGGGCGCGTCAAAATGTCGACCAGCGCGCCGTGGCCGAGCGGTTCCAGGGTTGTTAGGACCGGCAAACGGCCGACCAGTTCGGGAATCAGGCCGTAGCCCATCAAATCTTCGGGCTGAACCTGCTTCATCAGCTCCATTTTTTCTTCTTTGTTGGATTTCTGCACTTCGGCGCCGAAACCGATGCCTTTCTGGCCGATGCGCTTCTGAATCACGTTCTCCAAACCTTCGAACGCCCCGCCGCATATAAAGAGGATGTGCGTGGTGTCGACTTGGATGTATTCCTGCTGCGGGTGCTTGCGTCCGCCCTGCGGCGGAACGGAAGCCACGGTGCCTTCCAAAATTTTAAGGAGCGCCTGTTGGACACCTTCGCCCGACACATCGCGAGTGATCGACGGCGAGTCGGATTTGCGGGAAATTTTATCGATTTCGTCGATGTAAACGATG
>CAZCJA010000079.1:5409-9806 GCA_964499015.1 uncultured Elusimicrobia bacterium | reverse complement strand
CCAATGAAGCCGGCAATGAGAAGCGCTGCGAAGATAACCAGCGAAAAGATCCAAAGGGGGGATCCGCTATAAAAACGGATTGCGAAGGGCACGGCGACCGTGAGAATTAAGCCGCAAAAGAAGACGCTCAAAAGTTTTGCCGCGCGCATAGCGATCGTGACTTTAGTAAAGCATCAGATAGATCACCACGCCCGTGACGGAAACGTACATCCAAAGCGGCCAGGTCCATTTGGCCCACGCGCGGTGGCGATCAAAGCGTCCGCGCAGCGCCAGGGTAATCGAGGTCAAAATTAATGGCACGATCGCGGTGGCGAGAATGGTGTGGCTGATCAGGACCGAAAAATAAACTGTGCGCAAGAAGCCTTGGCCCGTGTAGGGTTTTGAGCCGGCGTGATAGTGGTAATACAGGTAGGAAATTAAAAACAGCGTTGAGGCCGCGAAGGCAGCGCCCATCATGGCTCGATGCGCGGCAATGTTGCCCTTCTTAATAAACACATATCCCAATAAAAGCAGGACCGCGGCGGTAAGGTTCAGCGATGCGTTAATCGACGGGAAGATGGAGAGGCTCATCCGTTTTTAAGAAGGGAGTCGATGTCGCGGCGCAAGCGCTTCAGAGATTCCAAATCATTGCCGGTGTAATAGCCGCGCATGCGCGCGTTTTTGTCCACCAGGACGAAGCTTAGGCTGTGGTTCACCTGCTCGCCGGGTTTTTGATTTGGATCGGTGTTCTTTTCCACCGCCAAATGAAAACCGTCGCGAATCGCGCGGAAAACGTTCAGCGATTCGCCGGTCAGGAAGAGCCAGCGGTTTTCGTCGGCGCCGTAGCGCGGCGCGTATTCTTTAAGAACCGCGGGCGTGTCGTACTCCGGATCGACGGTAAAGGAAACGAAAGAGAGTTCGCTTTTTTTAAGGTAGTCCCTTTGCAGCTCCGACATGCGCAGGGATAGAAGCGGGCACGGCCCGCCGCATCGCGTGAAAATAAAATCGGCAATCCATGGCTTTCCTTTCATGTCGGCCAGCGTCACGGTTTTTCCGCTGCGTTCGGTGAGGGAGAATTCGGGAGCCGGCCCGAAATCGGCGAGCGTCATATCGGCCGCGCCGGAATTGGGGGCATCCTTCATTTGTTTGATGCGCGTCACTATAAGGGCCAAGGCAACAGCCCCGAGGGCGATAACGCCGAAGCGCAGTATCCGTTTTGAGTTCATGCTGATTTCTCCGTTTTTTGAGCGGCCAGATGCGACAAGGCGATCGTAAGCAGAGAAAACACCGCGGTGATCGCAATGCAGGCCGCCGTGTCGGGCAGGCCCGCGCCTCTAATACGGCCGGGATAGAAAATATTTTGCAGGGCGGCGACGCTGTAGGTGAGCGGATTGATGAGCATCAGGAACTTGAGCCAGCCCGGCGTTCCGGCAAGAGGGAAAACCGAGCCGGAGAGAAACCACAGCGGCATCAGGAATAAATTCATTACCGCATGAAAGCCCTGCGTCGAATCGAGGCGCCAGGCGATCACAAAGCCAAGCCCCGTCAGCCCAAGCGAGATAAAAAACATCACGAAGAGCGCCGCAAAAACTCCGCTTATCGACAGCGCGATGTCCAGAACCGGAGCGAGCAAAAGAAAGAGCGCGCCCTGCATCGTCGCCAACGCCGCGCCGCCCAGCAGTTTGCCGAGCACAAAAGACAGGCGCGACACAGGGGCCACCAAAACACCTTGTAAAAAACCTTCGCGACGGTCTTCGATAATCGAGATCGTCGAGAAAATCGCGGTGAACAGAAGCGTCATGACAATAATTCCCGGAAAAAAGTAATGAAGATAGCTGAGCGAGCCCACTGCGAACGCGTGTCCGAGCCCCGTGCCGAGAAGAATCCAAAATAAAAGCGGGGTGCCGATCACGCCGACCACGCGGCTGCGCTGGCGCAGAAAACGCACCACTTCGCGCTTGAACAGCGTGGCCGTGGGCAGGATGAAGTTAGCCATGGGACGCATCCTCCCAGAGGCGCCGCCCCGTTTCGTGAACAAAAACGTCCTCGAGCGTCGGCTTGCCGACGGTGATGGCGCGTATGAGGCCTGGGAAGGCTTCCACGATCGACGGAATAAATTTATGGCCGTCTTCTTTTTCCAGCCGCACGACGTCGTTTAGGACCACGGCGTCCATGTTGAATTTTTTCTTGATCTCCGCCGCGACGTCCTGCGGTTCGCCGGTCTGAATCGAGATAATGTCGCCGCCGATTTTCTTTTTCAAGGCTTCCGGCGTCCCGGCGGCCACGATCTTTCCGTGATTCAAAATCGCGAGCTTGTCGCAGCGGTCGCCTTCTTCGATAAGGTGCGTGGTCAATAAAATCGCCAAACCGTCTTTCTTGAGCGCGGTCAAATGGTCCCATAAGTCGCGCCGCGCGCCCGGATCAAGCCCCGTGCTCGGCTCGTCCATGAGCAAAACCGCCGGCTTGTGCAACAGGCCCTTGGCGATCTCCAGCCGGCGCGCCAGCCCGCCGGATAATTGCTCAACCAAATCGTTGGCGCGATCGGATAAATTAAAAAGTGAAAGCATTTCGCCGCAGCGGGCCTTGAGTCCAGCGCCCGAAAGTCCATGCAAATGGCCTTGATGAAGGAGGTTTTCCATGACGGTCAGTTTTTTATCGAGGCTGGGGTTTTGGAAAACAACGCCGATGGCGGCGCGCGCCTGCGCCGGACTGTTGACGACGTCATGGCCGCCGACCGCGGCGCGCCCGTTGGACGGCCGCAGAAGCGTGGAGAGAATTTTAAAGAGGGTCGTTTTGCCGCTGCCGTTGGGGCCCAGCAATCCGAAGATCTCACCGCCGTGGACGTCGAAGCTCACGCCGTCCAGAACGACGCGCTTGCCGCTCCCGGCCGCGTAGGCGCTTTCAACCTGCTGGACGCATATGGCGGGCATTAGAAGTGATGCGCCTTGTTTAAAACCATGAATACGACCAGCACGGGAACATACAGCAGCGAAACAAGAAAAATACGCCGGGCTTGCTCGCGTGAGCGGTCAAAAAGAAACACCGTACTTGGGATGAGCAGCGCCAGGCCGGTTATTAGCGCCACCACGAAATAAACGCGGCCCGTGAGGCCCAAAAATGTCGGGAAAACGCTGACCGCAAGAAGGGCCAGGCTGTTCAGCACCATGCTGATCGCCGCGGTGCGGCCGTTGTCCAGCGGGCGCGGGAGCATGTGCAACCCCGCCCCTTCGTAATCGTCTTTGTACAGCCAGGCCAGCGAAAAGAAGTGGGGAAACTGCCAGAAGAAAATAATGCCGAAGAGAACCAACGCCTCGACGCCGATTTTTCCCGTCGCGGCCGACCAGCCGATCACGGGCGGCAGCGCACCCGCGACAGCGCCGGCGAGCGTGCATAAGGGCGATATTTTTTTGAGCGGCGTGTAGATATAGAGGTAAATGCTGAAGGCCAGCGCGGCCAGCAGCGCCGTCAGCAGATTGACGGCCCACGCCAGATAAGCGACCGCGACCCCGGCTAGAAGCGCGCCGAAGAAAAGTACTTCGCCCGCGCGCATGCGGCCCGACGGAAGCGGGCGTGTTTTGGTGCGGCGCATACGCGCGTCGGTGTCTTTTTCCATGAGCATGTTGAACGCGCCCGCGCCGGCGGAAATAAGCAGCGTGCCGACGGTCGTGTGCAAAAGTTTAAGCCAATCCACAGCGCCGAACGAACCGAGAATAAAACCCGCGAACGCGGTAACCCCGGCCATAATGCTGATGCCGGGTTTGGTTAATTGCACGTAGTCGGTGAGCTTGGTTTTAACGTCGGTCACGTGCAAGGGGCGCGTTTTATAGGAGAGCAGCGCCAGCGCCGCTGCCAGCGCAAGGATAAGCGCGCCCGTGACCACATGGAACGAAATGGTAAGCGGCGCATACAGCGGCGGCGGAATAACCATGAATTCATGGGTGAGTATGAGATACGAGCCGATGCCGAAGGCGATCTGCAGAAGGATGGCCGCATAAACGGCCGCGGCCAAACGGCGCATCAGCGGGAATTTTTCTCGGGACAGTTCGCGGCGCACGCGCGTGAACGCCATCGACGCCAGCGTAAAGACGATCAATGCTTGCGCCACGTGGTAAATGAAAACTTGTCCCGTGTGACGGAGAACCGCGCCAAGAATAAGCTGCAGATACGTGGCGATGAAGAGACCCGTCGTGATGTGATGCAGTGGGATTTTTTTCGGAGCGTCTTCGCGCACCGGCGGGTTCTGTGTCCAAGAGCGCGAAGTCCACACGCAGAGGGCGGTGATCACGCACAAAAACGTTTGCGCGGTGCAGGCGTGCAGGATGGAAACCGGCTTCGGCAGGCGCAAGAGAACGGTAAGCCCGCCCAAAACGGCCTGGACCACCACCAGCGAGACCGCGACCCATGCCATGCGTTTCACC